>SLGA01000018.1 GCA_007123985.1 Balneolaceae bacterium
CCGGATAAATCCATACCCTTTTTCATTGATCTCAAGAATGCCACTGTACCTGCCGCCAATTCTCGTTTGTTGATTATGGTGAAACTTCGGGATAAAAATATTTTTTTTAGGTCCTTTGTTTCCCTTTTGAGGGTTTTTCTTGCGGCCCTTATTGTTTTTGCGTGAACGTGCCATGCACTATCTGTCTTAAATTATAATGTAATGCGATTTGAATATTGTTTGCTCCACATGGTTTTTTGTAGAAGAGCAGGTAGTATTTCAAAAAGAGGGGTAGAAATAGAAGTTGAGTGACGCTCTGCAGCGTCACTCAACGCTAAAAAGATAAGGAAGGATTTGTAAGATCAAAAGTTTTATCGCACAGTGGTTGTTTCATCAATCCATGCGTAGCACTCTGAAATATTACTTCCGATTCGAATTGAGTCTCCTGTTTCCCATCCCCTGAAGAATTTATCTTCGGCTGATGGTGTAACAGGTTGGTACGAATTATAGAGACGAGTTACTGTAGATGCAACAGATGAATCGGCAGCTCGTGCTCTGTCAAGATAATCGAGTACAAGCCAGTAAACAGTTCTGTCGTCTCGGTCCATTTGCCTTCCTGATGTACATTGAGAGATCGCTCCCGCATATATCGTTGCCATTTGAATGAATGGTTGCCCCCAGTTTCTGTCAAGACTGCTCGCAGCGCGTGCAAATTGGCGGGCATTTCTCAGGTTGCCTTCGTTCTGATATATTTCTGACAATTCCAGATTCAGTCGTTTTTTAACATCATTGCTTTCCGTAAGATCCATCGCTTCTCTGATGTATCGTATAGCCTGTTGATTTTGTCCGTCTGCTTTTGCGAAATCAGCAAGCCTTCGAACGTTTTCAAACGTTTTATCTATCTCGTACAGTTTTTCAGCGTATTCAATAGCTTTAACACGATTACCCTGACTTTCGAACATGGAGGCTATTTCAGTGATAATTGCGATATCACCTGGGTTTGCATCAAGCCTTCCTTTCAGGAATTCAATTCTTTCTTCAGGATCTGAGAATAATCCGTCGCGGATTTCATCAATAGCACTTGCCAGAGAGGCACTCGCTTTTGGTTCCACTTCATCAATCATTTGCAGGGCTCTGTCCCGTTCATTGTTTGAGACAAAATTGCTCAGCAAAATCTGTATGTAGTATCCGTCACCTGCTTCTATCAAACGATCCGGATTGAGCTCATATGCTTTTAAGTAATCTTCGTAAGCTCTGTCCATGCCACCAGAAATCTGGCTTTGATTCTCCTGTAAGAATCGACCGCGATTAAAGTGCCAGGTATAGCGATCAATTTCACTTTCATCAAAGATTTCAAAAGCCTCTGAGTAGATTGTAAGAGCAGTATCCAGATAAGCCGATCTCATTGAAGGATCAGTTTCTCGTTTGGAAAACTCAGTATATACTGTAATTAAACGCTCGTACTGCCTTGGCAAAGTAAAGCTGTTATGTCCGGGAATAGATCGGGGCTGTTTTTCGAGCATCCATCTGCCAAACTGCAGTGCCATGTCATAATCACCCTGGCGAAAATTTTCATAAAAAAGTGAGTAAGCCTGAAGTTCGCTCATTCCATAAGGAGGCTCACTTTGTGAATAAGCCTGAGATGAAAAAGCTACGAGAAGCGCTATTGAGAGTATATACGTTTTCATTTTATTGCTATTTGTTTCTGTCGGATATCTAAAACTTATATAACATCGATTTTATTATTGAAATCTTTGTCTTACAAACATGTATTCTGCTAAATTCAGGGATAATGTAAAACCCCATATATTTTCTTTAACTAAATTTGAGGATTGTGTTCCCCTAATTCCATAATGAAAGCCTAAATCAACAGAAGAGGATGACCGCCACGACATAATACCTAACCCGGCATTGAGAAAGATGGTTTCGATATCCTGCCCCTGTATGGTTAGATGACCGGTATCGTAACTTGCGCCCAAACTGTATTTAAAATTTGAGAAAAACCCGCCCTGGCTTTCCGATCTGTAAGGGTGGTACTGAAAGCCAATTCCGGTTTTAACCCTGTTTTTAAAGTAACCCTGCTGATTCGTGTTGAAGCTGTATTCTGCTTCGTCCCAACGCTGAAAAAGAAGCTCAGCAACAACATTTGTTGTATAGTTAAAATTATACGTAAGTCCGGTATTAAATTCCAATGGCATCTTTACTGTTCCGTCACGGTCAGAATCGTCCTGATCAAGCCTAAGCAATACCCGCTGGTTGTTGATTACCCGGAAAGAAGTGATGGATCGGTCTGCGCTGATTGTTGTAGGAAGTGTAACAGTAGCTCCAAACGATAATTGATCACTATTGCCAAAGAGTTGCCCTTTGTAAGCATAAATTCCAAAACGATGGCCTATGCTGCTGCCATCTGTACTTCTGTTATATTGGGTTACCCGAAACTGCTGATCAGAAAAATCTGATATAACATCATTGTTGAGGGTGAGAAGATTAATGGTCATTCCATATCCAACAGAAACATTTTCAAGTAATCTGAAGCCAACACCCGCTTCAAAGCGGTTAATGCCGCCAGAGCCAATTGTTGAAATAAGAAAATCCACATTCTCGCTTTCAAATTCTGGTATATCTGTATTGAAAACGGTACCCGCACCAAATCGATTTGCACTAAAGTTTGGCAGTGGGTTAAATGTGCCCTGATCGCGTTGCCTGAAATCACTTCTGTACATTGGGGTGAAAGCAAAGGAAACCCCCAACCTGTTTCTTACTACAGGAACCACAAGCTGAAACTGATCAATTGAAAACTGGGAATTTGTGGCTGTCGTGAAATTATCAGCGGCATCATAACGCAGAACACCGGCTGAAAGAGTTCCCTGAGTAAAACCAAGCATACCCCACTGGGCAGGATTCGAAATATTTGGAGAGTAACCAAGATACGTTGATACACCGCTTAGGCCGATCCCCATTGTATTGGGAGATGAAATATCAACAGGAGCTCCAAAGCCAAAGCTCGAATAAAACGAACCAAATGATACTTTTGATGTCTCCTGGCCAAAAAGTGATACTGGAATAGTTGCACTAAGCAGGAGTGAAAATAGAGTAAGACAAATATATTTTTTGTTCATGTTTATCTGACGGATGTTATAACTAATCTTGGTCTTCTGTTTTCCGGGCCGTTCTGATCGTAAAAATTTGTGCTGTAAACAATGCCATTTACAGCCTGAATTGTCAGGTATAGTGCCCTCCCGTTGTTGTCTCCAAAAATTTCATCAAGTATATATTCGGTGATATCAACGCTGAAGGTATCTTCATCTTCTTCCAAAACAGAAATAAACCGGGCATCTCTTGTAAAAATTTCACCGGACAAATCGGAGGGTTCACTTGAAAACAGATGTGCGCGGAGCTGATTGGTACGGGGCCGCAAAATTTCCGGGTACATATTTTCTGCACTTGTATTCTTGGTGAGTATAAGCCTCGCATTTACAATATTTCTTGAAGCCAGCTGCTCAATGGGAAGTTCCGGTACAAATTTTACAACGTTTTCGGTATTGTGAACTGTAATTATAGGATCATCTGTAGTGAATACGGACCTGGTAAACGAAGCTCCCCAATCTCGGAGGTCGATAACATTGGGTTCTTCTTCCTCCTCATCTTCTCCGTTTTCACCATTTTCATCATCGTTTCCATTACCGTTTTCGTCGTCACTATCACCATTTCCGTTGTTATCGGGCTGTTCTGGCGATTCCACTAAAAACGTGGTGATTGCACCGCCCTGCTCCTGTGCAAGGTGGCGAATGAAGCGCATCTTTTGGTTGCTCTCGGAAGGTACAATTGCCAACCCTTTGAAAGTGTTTCTGTAGAGTGAATCGCGGTTCGCCTCGGCACTGTTGAAAAATGAGATATATTCCTGCATCCACATGTCATCGAGCTCAACCAAAACGGTATCTTCATCAGAAACTTCAAAAGAGCCTAATTGTCGGGAAAAGTTCACATCCACTTCTTGGTTATACCGAAGCTGATTGCCACGCCAGATTTCGTTGGCTTCATAAACAGTAAAGTTCGATACGGATGAACTGTTACCATAAATTTCGGGGTGAAAAATAAGCTTCAGGTAAACAGAATCATCTTCACGGATACTATCAACAAAAGCGCGTGAGAGGCCGGGTTTGATCAGTGCTGTAGACTGCACTCTTCCGTAAACCGGATCATCAATATACCCGAGGGCGGTATTTGGCAATCTTCCGGAAAAGGTATTCTCTTCAAGAACTGTGAAATTCTCAGGAAAGAATGATTCGGTATTTACACCATCACTACCTGATACAATTTCCTCGCCAACAGAACCGGGCGAATCGCACCCGAAAATTGTAAAAGCTGCCAAGAGCAAAAAGGCAGCGATGCCGGATCGTCTGCCTTTGTTGAAATTATCAGAAAAGTAATGCAAATATTTATTTCTATTTATCTTCGCCGGCAATATCCCGGTAGTATTGTGCAAATTTTTTGGATACATCTTCGGGCGAACCCTGTATTTTGGTTGGTTTAACATTTAGTTTTTCAAAAATTTCATCGAACTGATTGCCAAGGTGATTACCCGTTACAACATGGTCACTGTATTGAAGCCCGATTTTAAGCATATCAACAGCGCCATTTTCTGTGATTGAATCGTAATCTACATCGTCCGGTAAACCTAATTTATCGAGGATGCTTGTGTTTTCAAGTATCCCTTTGTTTTCGGGGTGATGGAGATTGTAAACAATCTGAGTATTCTTGAAGATCTCTTCGTTTTTGTATTTGGTTCTGGCAAGCAGCGGAATTAGCCCTGCAGGCCAGTCGTGGCAATGAATTACATCCGGTTGCCAGCCAAGACTAATAACTGTTTCCAGTACGCCTTTATTGTAGAAAGCAATGCGCTCATCGTTATCGTCGTAAAATTTTTCAGTTTTTGGATTGGTAAACATGCCTTTACGTTTGAAGTACTTGTCATTATCCAAAAAATAGACCTGCAGCTTTGCATTTGGAATGCTGGCTACTTTAATTTTCATACTCTGAATTTCACCACCAACTTCCACTTCAATTCCCGAAAGGCGAATTACTTCGTGCAATCTGTTTCTGCGATCATTAATGGTGCCATACTTCGGCAGCAAAACCCGAATCTCAAAACCCTGATCTTGTAATGAGGCCGGTAAAAACCGAAGCAGATCGGCTGTGTGAGTCATTCGTGCAAATGGAGCGATTTCGGCAGCTGCGTAGAGTATTTTCATAATATTAGATCGTTACGATGATTGATTATTAATCTTGTGAAAAGCCTGAATTGTTTTGATAGAGTTTCTGAAAGTCCGGGTCTTCTATAGAGAAGAAATCGAACAGAGTATCGCTTCGCAGCCCCAGGCGCAATGTTTCCAGAGAGATGACTTCGGCGGGATCGATATTACCGAGGTTTACATTGCTTCCAAATTTTTTAATGAACCAGGTTTGTTGCTCTTTTTTTGGTGCTTCAAAAAGCAGATGATCTACAGAAATTTGATCGGCAATTTCATCAATAAGGCCAGAACGAATTTCTCCGTTTGGCCTGAAAACCCCAACATTGCCCGATTCTCTGGCTTCACAAATTACTTTCCAGGCACCTGATTCAAGTTCTTTATTAATGATGTTCACCCATTTGTACGGGGGCATAATGTCATCCGGATTTTTGCTGCCTACCTCTGATAAGACCGTAAACTCTTCACTAAGCTCCCGGATAATATCATTTTTGCGATTTTCAGACAGCCATATGGTTCCGTTTGAGACCTCCACAAATCGAAGTTCGAAACGACGCAGAAGTTCAACATAATCCTGAAGCTGATTTCGCAACACATACGCTTCAAATAGTGTGCCGCCAAAAAAAACAGGAATATCGTGTTTTTTATAAACTGCGAGCTTTTTTTCTAAATTTGGAGTAACAAAAGAAGTGCCCCAGCCAAGCTTAACCAAATCAGTGTGGCCGGATGCTACCTCACAAAAATCTTCAACCTGTCGAACACTGTATCCCTTATCTAATGCAAGAGTAATTCCGTTATCCCTGGGCTTTTGAGTTCTCTTGGGTAGATGATTTAATTGATAAGACATTCATCTAATTTAAAGTTCACAAACATCATAAGATACAAAACGATGCTTTTATTAAAAAACTGCATTCTCATCAAACTTCTTCTCCACCCTGATTGCCTGCTGCCCGATTAGACTGGTAAACAAGATGCCTGATTCTGTTGCGATCGATATGATTCAGCATTTCGGTTGTATATCGCCAAATCCAGTTCGCTTTTACGGTTCCGGGGATGTTCATACGGTGGGAGCTGTCTAAATTCATGAAGTCCTGAAGGGGGAAAATGGCCTGATCGGCCACAGAGAGCATTCCAAGCCGTATCAGTTCCCAATGAATTTCACGGCCGTCACTTCGTGTGTACTCACGGGCTCTGTGTTTTTCAACTTCGGGTGCTGAGCGGTACCATCCAGTTGTTGTATCGTTATCGTGCGTGCCTGTATAGACTACACAGTTTTGCGGATAATTGTGCGGAAGAAAACTGTTTGTAGCGTCCGAATCGAAAGCAAACTGAAGTATTTTCATGCCCGGAAAATTGAATGAATCCCTTAGATCTTCTACTGTAGAAGTCATTACCCCAAGGTCTTCTGCGATAATCGGGAGTTCGCCCAGCTCTTTTTTTATGGTTTTGAAAAGTTTTTTCCCGGGTGCTTTTACCCATTTACCAACTTCAGCTGTTGTTGCATTGGCAGAAACTTCCCAGTATGCATCAAAACCCCGAAAGTGATCCACCCTAATGGCATCATATAACTCGAACATCTGCCGAAATCTCTCAACCCACCAGCTAAAATTATCTGCCTCAAGTTCTTTCCAGTTGTATAGTGGATTTCCCCAAAGCTGGCCGGTTTCACTAAAATAATCGGGCGGCACACCGGCTACGAGAACGCGATTTCCCTGCTGATCTACCTCAAAATATTTCGGATTTCCCCAAACATCAGCACTGTTATGATCAACAAAAATCGGTATATCACCCACAATTCGTATCCCTTTCGAATTGGCATAATTTTTCAGAGAGTACCACTGATTGAAAAACTCAAATTGTACCCAGGTCTGGTATTCAATTTCACCTTTATACTCTTTCCTGAGTTTTCTAATGGTTGCAGATTTCCGTTGCGCGATTTCGGGTGCCCACTTGTTCCATGGTGTTCGGTTATTGGCTTTGGAGCAGGCTATAAAGAGGCAATAATCATCAAGCCAGAATTTGTTGGACTTTTTAAAAGCTCTAAGCTTTTTTTCATCTTCTTTGCTTAAAGAAGCGTAGAAGCGATCCGAAGCTTTTTTGTATAAACTGTTTTTGAGACTATATGATTTATCGTAATCCGATTTTGTGGTAGAGGCGAGTTCTGCTGTTTTCGCTTCCGAAGGTTCCAGTAATCCCTTGTTTACAAGAAGATCGAGGCTAATGAGATAGTGGTTGCCTGCAAAAGCGGAGTAGCTGGCATACGGCGAATTCCCATACCCGGTTGGTGTAAGCGGCAGAACCTGCCAGATAGTTTGATCTGTGTCACTTAAAAAATCAATGAAAGTTTTGGCTTCGTTGCCAAAATCTCCCATGCCATATTTTGATGGAAAAGATGTAGGGTGCGCAAGTGTGCCGCACGATCTTGGAAATCTCATAGATATATTCTCTGTTCTGTTAGTCTGTTTTTTTTGGCTTCAGGATTACCCCGGCAAGTGGCGGTACCGGAATGGTGATGTGGTTATCCTGATTATGCCAATGTCCCTTTTCACCTTTCACAACAACTGGCCCTGCGTTGCTACCCCCGTAATGCGATGAATCGCTGTTTAGAATAACTTCATATTCACACGCTTCGGGAACCCCGAATTTATAGTGATCGTGATATGTTGGTGTAAAGTTGAGCACGAACACCAGGTAATCGCCCGGATTTTTGCCTTTTCTGATGAATGAAAGCAGGCTGTTATCGGCATCACTGATGTCTATCCATTCAAACCCTTCCCACTTAGAATCTACTTCATGCATCGCTTTTTCATCGTGGTAGAGTTTATTCAAGTCTTTTACGAGATTTTGCACACCTTTGTGTGTATCCCATTGCAGCAGGTGCCAGTCGATGGATTGCGATTCTGTCCACTCGTTCCACTGCCCGAACTCACCTCCCATAAACAGCAGTTTTTTGCCGGGGTGCCCGTACATATAGATGTAGAGCAACCGCAAATTGGCAAATTTCTGCCAGTCGTCGCCCGGCATTTTTGAGAGGAGTGATTTTTTCATGTGAACCACTTCATCGTGTGATAACGGAAGAATGAACTGCTCCGAAAATGCATAAATAAGCGAAAACGAAAGCTGATCCTGGTGATATTTTCTGTAAAGCGGATCTTTTTCAATATAAGCCAGGGTATCGTTCATCCAACCCATATTCCATTTAAAATCGAACCCGAGTCCGCCCGATGAAGTTGGCTGCGATACACCTTGCCATGAGGTAGACTCTTCGGCAAAAGTTAAAACTCCTTGAAAATATTCATGAGTTATTTCG
>SLGA01000111.1 GCA_007123985.1 Balneolaceae bacterium
AACCAATGTTGGTGCAGGACTTCCAATCATAGGAACTATCAATGAGATGGTAACAACCGGCGATAATATCGAGCGCATTGAAGGGGTTTTGTCGGGTACATTAAGCTATCTGTTTAACGTCTATGATGGTTCAGTTGGTTTCAGTGAACTGGTGAAACAGGCTAAAGAGATGGGTTTTACCGAGCCTGACCCAAGGGAAGACCTGAACGGTCATGATGTTGGGCGAAAGTTGCTTATTTTGGCCAGAGTTGCCGGGTATGAGCTGGAATTTGAGGATATTGAGATTGAAAATCTTGTACCCGAAAAAGCCAGGAATGCGAACAGTATGGATGAGTTTTTCAGCAGTTTAAAACAGTATGATGATGACTTTGAAAAACTGGTAAACGAGGCTGCCGATGATGGGAAAAAGCTTTGCTACATTGCACGCTTTGAAAAAGAGAGGGCAGAAGTTAAGCTCGAGAAAATTAGTGCATCACACCCATTCTACAATCTCTCAGGTACCGATAATATTCTCGCTCTATACTCTTCCCACTACAATGAAAATCCATTGGTGGTAAAAGGCCCGGGCGCCGGAGCGGGTGTAACAGCTGCCGGTATAATTGCAGATATACTCAGAGTAGCAAATACAAAAGCGTACAGCAATGCAGGCTGGTAATCAGATCAAATAAATTTTATGGCTTCAATAAAATCGGTACGTGTATTTGCCCCGGCTACAGTTGCTAATGTAGCCTGTGGGTTTGATGTGCTTGGTTTCGCAATACACGGCCTGGGTGATTATGTAACGGCAACATTCTCTGATGTAAGCGGGCTAAATATTGAGTCGATTACCGGTGATGGCGGCAGGCTGCCGAAAGAAGCAGCTAAAAATACAGCGGGTCTTGCTGCAATGGCTCTTCTAAAAAAAACAGGTTTCAAGAGCGAACAGGGAATTCAGCTCTCCATTGAGAAAAATATGCCGCTGGGAAGCGGGCTTGGATCAAGTGCCGCAAGTTCTGCTGCTGCAGTAGTAGCTGTGAACGAACTTTTGGGCAAACCATTTTCTACTGGGCAACTACTGCCATTTGCTGTTGAAGGAGAGATGGCTGCAAGCGGAACAGCTCACGCCGATAATGTAGCCGCGGCACTGTTTGGTGGGTTCATACTGGTAAAAACTCACAATCCGCCCGATGTAATATCACTTCCAACGCCTCCAAAACTTCACTGCACCATCATACATCCGTCTATCGAAATACAGACACGCAACAGCCGTATGATTTTGAAAAAAGAGGTGTCGCTTGAAAAAGCTGTAACCCAATGGGCAAATCTCGGCGCACTTGTGGCGGGTCTCTATACCGAAGATTATGACTTAATCGGAAGATCTCTTCACGATGAAATTATTGAACCCGTTCGATCTATTTTAATACCGGGGTTTTCTGAAATGAAAGAAGCTGCACTTGATGCAGGCGCTTTAGGTTGCAGTATATCCGGCTCCGGACCTTCACTTTTTGCATTAAGTAAATCAAAAAAGGAAGCGGATGAAGCAGGAAGGCAAATGGGTAAAGTACTTGAGAAAATCGGTTTGGAATACCACATTCATGTATCAGAAATCAATACAACCGGCGCACATGTAGTGGATGCATGAAATTTGTAAGTACAAATAAAAATACCCCGTCTGTAACGTCTCTTGAAGCGATGAAGAGAGGCTTGGCTCCTGATGGCGGCCTTTACATGCCTGAAAGTGTACCTGTTCTGAATGCTCACTTTTGGAAATCACTGCACCGTTTTGATTTCACTGAGATTGCTTTCCGGATGGCACAACCGTATCTGCAAAGTGAACTGTCTGAGCAAGCCTTACAATCCGTTGTGAACGATGCTTTTGATTTTCCGTTGAATTTGAAAGGCCTGAAAAATGGCCACCATATTCTGGAACTGTTTCATGGGCCTACACTTGCATTTAAGGATTTTGGTGCGCGATTTATGGCCCGCCTCTTTTCAGAAAGTGCTGATATAGATCAGGCTGATGTTACCATTCTTGTAGCCACATCGGGCGACACGGGAAGCGCTGTTGCACGAGGTTTTTATAAAGTACCGGGTGTAAGAGTTTGTTTACTCTATCCGAAAGGAAAAGTGAGTCCGCTTCAGGAAAAACAGATGGCTACGCTTGGAGAAAATATTACAGCACTCGAGGTGGACGGTGTATTTGATGATTGCCAGAGCCTGGTAAAAGAGGCCTTTGTTGATGATGAACTGAACCAAAAGCTGCGGCTCAGTTCTGCAAACTCCATCAATATTGCACGGCTCCTTCCGCAATCATTTTACTATGCTTTTGCCATAGCTGAACTGCAAAGAAAAGGCATTAACAATGTAGCTTTCTCCATACCGAGTGGAAACTTCGGAAATCTAACCGGTGGTCTTTTGGCAAAAAAGATGGGATTGCCGGTTACGAAATTTATCGCCGCGACCAATGTGAACGATGCAGTACCACAGTTTTTAAGGGGGGCAGGATTTACGCCTAAAGCTTCTGTTCAAACCATTTCCAATGCAATGGATGTTGGAAATCCGAGCAACTTTGCAAGAATGCTCTATCTGTATGAGGAATCGGAGAATGCACTTCGTGATGAGATTGAAGGGTTTTCCTACAGCGACTCTCAGACCATTGAAACTATTCGCAATGTGTTTGAAAAGGAGCATTATCTGTTATGTCCACACACAGCAGTTGGTTATCGGGCTTCATCAGAATTCAGAAAAATAGATCAGGCTACTTCGGCGGCTCTTGTTACCCTGGCAACAGCTCATCCTGTGAAATTCAGGGATGTGATTGAAAAAGAGCTTGAAATAGAAATTCCGATTCCGGAATCACTCAAAGATGATCTTCAGCGAGAGAAAAAAAGCATCCTAATGGGCAGCAGTTATGAAGAGTTCAGATCATTTCTCATTGGGTATTAGCCCAATTTTTAGGATTGGCGAATAGCTGGATTATATTTTTGGTATCTTCAAAGCTCGTCATTTTATCATCCTAATATCATCATGAAACCCGAATTCATCTATTTCGATCTCGATAATACACTGCTCGATCACTCATCGGCAGAGAAAGAGGCTCAAACGGCTATTTACAACTCTTATCCTGAACTGCAACATGTACCACTGGAAGAGTGGCTTCAAGCGTATAAAATGCTTAATCACCGTTTATGGCTGCAGTATCAAAAAGGTGACATTGATCGTTACTCGCTTCAGAAAACACGTTTTAAAGGCAGTATGGAAAAGCTGGGCCTGGATACTTCAAATAGTGAGGAGATAGGGACAAGCTACATGCTGCAGTACAGGAAGTATTGGAACTGGCTCGATGGTGCAAGGGATGCACTCGTGTCCATTTCCGAAAAGTACCCGGTGGGCATTATTACCAATGGATTCTCTGAAACTCAGCAGAAAAAAATCGAATTTATGGGGTTAAAAGAGTTTAGTGATATTTTTATCATCTCTGAAGAAGTAGGTGTGATGAAACCCCATCAGAAAGTGTTTGATGTAGCCACAGATAAAGCGGGTGTGGATCGCAGTGAAATACTCTATGTGGGGGACTCGTACTCATCAGATATTATTGGGGGGAAACAAGCGGGCTGGAAAACAGCGTGGTACACTGCATTTTCAAATGCTGCTGAACAGAACGGTAAAGCAGGGGCTGATTTTTCATTTGAAGAGTTCCCTGACCTGGTGACCTATTTAACTGTATAGTTACGCAAATAATCAATGATCGGGAGATCATCTTTTCTTATTTTTCTACTCCATTTCTTACAAAAATAAAATCAAACAGATGTCGGAACAATCCATCCAGGAACCTGAAGTTACACTTGAACTTGCAATCGATCATGGTCTGCTTGCCGAAGAGTTCGAAATGATAAAAAATTATCTTGGCAGAGTGCCAACGTTCACGGAATTGGGTGTCTACTCTGTGATGTGGAGTGAGCACTGCTCTTACAAAAACTCCATTCTGGAAATTAAAAAACTGCCCCGCGAAGGTGAGCAGCTTTTGGTGGAAGCAGGTGAAGAAAATGCCGGCCTGGTGGATATTGGTGATGGATTGGCGTGTGCTTTCAAGGTGGAAAGCCATAATCATCCGTCGGCAATAGAACCATATCAGGGTGCGGCAACAGGGGTAGGTGGTATCCACCGCGATATTTTTACGATGGGAGCGCGGCCGGTTGCATCACTAAATTCTCTGAGATTTGGCAATATGGACAATCCCCGTGTTCGTTATTTACTTGATGGAGTAGTTCGGGGTATTTCAGATTATGGAAATTCCTTTGGCATCCCCATGGTAGGCGGCGAAATCTATTTTGATGAAGCGTATGAAGGGAACCCGCTTGTAAATGCCATGAGTGTGGGTATTGTGAAAGTGGGCGAAACCGCGTCGGCCATTGCGAAAGGGATAGGGAATCCCGTGTTGATTGTGGGATCCAGCACCGGCCGGGATGGGATTCACGGGGCCACATTTGCTTCGGAGGATATCAGCGCAGAGAGCGAAGCAAAACGGCCAAGCGTGCAGGTGGGTGATCCATTCACGGAAAAACTTCTGCTTGAAGCGAGCCTTGAAGCACTAAAAACCGGCGCTGTGGTTGGTATGCAGGATATGGGTGCGGCCGGAATTGCCTGCTCCACTTCAGAAATGACAGCCAAAGGCGGCCAGGGAATGAAGGTTGACCTTGATAAAGTACCTGCCCGTGAAACAGGTATGACCGCTTATGAACTGCTTCTGAGTGAAAGCCAGGAGCGAATGCTTGTTGTGGCTGAAAAGGGAAGAGAACAAGAAATTATCGATGTTTACGACAAATGGGACCTTCACGCCGTGGTAATCGGTGAAGTAGTTGATGGTGAAGATGTAACCTATTGGAAAGATGGTGAAATTAAGGCGCAGATACCGGCCGATTCCCTTGTACTTGGTGGTGGCGCACCTCAGTATGTGCGTAAAGCGGAGCGCCCCTCATATCTCGATGATGTTCAGGGGTTTGATGTAGATAGCCTGAATCATCCCGATGATCACAATGATACTCTGAAAAAGCTTTTGGCTTCACCCAATATAGCATCCAAAAGATGGGTGCATGAGCAGTACGATACGATGGTTCGAACCAACACGGTAAACGCTCCGGGAGCATCCAATTCGGGGGTCATTCGTATTAAGGGAACCAAAAAAGGATTGGCAGCAAAAACCGATTGCAACGGGCGGTATGTGTACCTGAATCCGCGCAAAGGCGGGCAAATTGCCGTGGCTGAATCGGCAAGGAACGTGGTTTGCAGTGGTGCAAAACCTGTTGCTATTACTAATTGTCTCAACTTTGGTAACCCGTATAAACCCGATGTGTACTGGACGTTCAAAGAAGCTCTTGGCGGAATGGGTGATGCCTGCCGTGCACTTGGCACACCGGTAACCGGCGGAAATGTGAGCCTCTATAATGAAAATCCGAAAGGGGCAATCTTTCCAACTCCTGTAATCGGGATGCTGGGAATTGTAGAGGATGTGGAAAAACATACTATGACTCCCGGCTTCAAAAATGAAGGTGATGTAATCTATTACATCGGGGCTGACCGAAGAGGCCTTGGCGGTACGGAATACCTGAAAACAATCCACGGCTTAACCATTGGTGATGCACCGGAAATTGATCTGGATTTGGAAGTAAAATTACAGGAGATCCTGCTTGAACTGATTAAATCAGGCATAGTCAATGCTGCCCATGATTGCTCGGATGGAGGCTTGTCAACAACCCTTGCGGAGATGGTAATTTTTTCAGGAAAAGGGGCATCCGTTTCTGTAAAGTCTTTGAAGGGATCACTCCATGAATGTCTCTATAGCGAAGCACAATCGGGAGTTGTGATAACGGTACATGAATCCGCTGTATCAGATTTTGAGAAGAAACTGTCAGGAAAGAACCTTCCGTTCTATTCGCTGGGTGTTGTAAACGGTGATAAACTGACGATTGACAATATTGTGAATTTATCTGTCAATGAACTTGCTGAACCTTATGAAACAGCCTTACCAAACGCTATGAAGCAGTAATAGACATATATTAATTCTGCTGAATTGACGAACAATCTTCAGGTTTTAAAAATCGACAGTAGGTATGTCCATGTTTTAGTGTGTACTTCATAAAAAACATGCATTCTATTTGTGATTTCATGAGATATCAGCCTAACATATTCATCAGATCGTTTCAACGAAGAGTAATGATGAAGAGCGTAAAATATTTAGCAGTTTTGACAGTCTCGTTGCTTATTCTGAGCTCCTGTAACATCATTGAAGAGAGAAGCCTATTAAACAGGGGGCATTATCTTCTGGTATCAGTTAACGGGCAAAATGTTGAAGCATCAGAACCTTATGCTAATGGACTATTCAGAGGAGTAATAACTTTGCAAGGAAGCCGTGACTTTGATCGCAGAGTCTTTTACAAATTTCAAGATGGTTCAACAATAGAAGAGCATCATAGCGGTACATACAGGAAAAAAGGAGTCGAGCTCGATGTGCAAATCAGAAATAAAACTTCTCGGGACGCATACACATGGAGCCCGAGAGTAACCCTTGAAGGGGATACTCTTACCTTTTACAATCCCTGTGTGTTTTGCCGGGGTACCTTTATTGAAGTGTATGTACGAAGTTAAGTTACGTGCTCATACACAGTAGATTTTCATTTGTTGGGATTTTCTTTATCAGGTTTATCTGGTTCCGGTTGCCCGTGGTGGGAGGGATTGAAGATATTCAAACAATCCGGCGAGCTCGTCATCGGTCATATATCCAAAAACCTGCCACGGCATAAATTCCGGTTCCATCACGCGGCCTTCCAGATTGATTCCTTCCCGCATCGCCCTGAAAAAATCGGCCTCTGTATAATCCGCAAGTACACCACCTACTGTAATATTTGAGGCTTCCGGCCAGTGCGGTGGTACTCCCGGAATTCTGCCGCCACCGTAATTATCCCCGTGGCAGCCAATGCAGGTAGTGGCCACATAGGCTCCTAATTGCCTCGGTGTTCGTTCGGCAACAGGCTCCGGAATACCAATGGAATGGTCGATGAGTCGTGCCGGGAACAGGTGGATATCACTCAGTACATACATCAGCCTGAATGGGAATCCAATTTTTGTTTCCGGCAGATGAGTACTGTCCACAGGATCTTTGCTTCGGATGTAAACCATAAGTGCAGCCAGGTCATCAGAATCGATTACATTATATTCGTGTGATGGCATAAAAATTACAGACTTGCCATCTTTTCGAACTCCATTCCGAATAGCGCGAATAAAATCTTCGTCACTATACTCAGCGCCAATGCCTCCGGGTCCCTCAGTAAGATTAGTCGCAATTAACATTCCCACAACGGGGTCTTCAATAAAAATCCTGCCGCCAAGATTATCACCATGGCACTCGATACAGGCTCGTATCGTAGCTACATGTCTGCCTCTTTCAAGGAGACTTTCATCATTATAATCAATCGAAATCGGGGAAACTTCTATGTTATATATTTGATTTTCGTGCTGTTTACTAATAAAGAACAACACGGATATAACGACTGCTAAAAGTAACAGAAGGCTCCCGATTACAATCCCGGTCCATTTAACTATTTTCATATCTATCTTATTGAAGGTGAGTGGTTTGAAGGAAATAGAAGATAGAATACTATCTCATCTTTTTTTCTGTATCTGTTAATAAAGTGAAAGAAAAAGTAGAAAACAAGATGGATTAAAAAATACTAATTAAACATATAATTGATTCATCTTGGAATTTGCCGGAAGTCTATTGTAAAACAGTATGTTGTTTGAAAATTTGTTTTAAAACATGCTTGCTTGGATTAAGAGAACATGTAATATCCGAACGATTTTTAGGCAGATAGACTTTGCATAGGGAACATCAAAAAAAAGTTTACAGATATGAAAGACAAAGTAGTACTCATTGTAGGGGGCTCAGGTGGAATAGGGCAGGCCTGTGCCGATCTTTTCTCAAAAGCAGGCGCTAAAGTAGTTCTGGCTGCCAGAAACAAAGCAAAGGCAGAGGAAAAAGCCAAAAAGTTGAATGAAAATGGAGGAAATGCATACGTAATAGAAGTGGATGTTACAGACCTTGCCTCCGTTTCTGAGATGGCCAGAGAAGTTGCTGAAAATCTTGGAGAGATTGACGTGCTTGTGAATGCATTTGGAACCGGGCTTATACAGCCACTGCTCGATATCAAACCGGAAGATGCGAAAGAAGTGTTCGATACCAATGTATATGGCACTTTTCTGACCACTCAGACGATAGCCCGATATATGGCAACTGCGAAAAAAGGCCGAATTATTATGTTCCCGGGTATTCTCGGAAAAGCGGTGATGAAGAACACTTCTGTTTACTCAGCATCGAAATTTGCTATTACCGGATTTACAAAAGCACTGGTTGAAGAAAACAGGCGATCGGGGATTCAGTTTTCTCTGCTCTATCTTGGTGGTGTGGCAACTGATTTTTGGGAGAATCCAAAAGTAGAGATGAGAGTTCA
>SLGA01000054.1 GCA_007123985.1 Balneolaceae bacterium
CACTTAAAATGGTACTGTATCCGGGTACAGCAATAACATATGTGGCACCTGCTGTCATGGCAAGTTCCATTACCAGGTGAGATGTAAGATGGACTCCAAGAACCATATCAACAAACATCCACACCATCAAAGGTATCGTTACCACCCAGCTTTGAACCATCTTTGATCGAGCCGATTCAAGTTTTTCTGAATCCCGTTTTCGCTTTTCTTCTAACTGATTGGGTTCATTCGTGGATTTTTTTTTTAACGAGTAGCCTGTTTTTTCAACTCTTTTAATGATCTCATCAGCTGAAAGTGTACCATCCTGTAACTCAACAACAGCTGTTTCAGTTGCCAGATTAACATTTGCAGATGATATTCCATCAATCGATCGTAATGTTTTTTCAACGGATGAAGAACAACCTGTACAGTGCATTCCGCCAACAAGGAAGGTCATCTTTTTTTGCTTTGGCAGTTCAACTTTAAACCCAGCACTGGTTACTGCTTCTTCTATCTCTTTATCCTCTACACCATCATGTGAAAATTCAATAATCGCCTTTTCAGTGGTAAGTTGAACATCAGCAGATGCAACACCATCTATTTTTTCAAGAACTTTTTTCACACTGTTTGCACATCCCGAACAGTGCATACCGGTAATTGTGTACGTTTTCTTCATGTTTACCATTATTTAATTTAATTATAAAGTAAACGTTAAACTGCTGATGAGTATCATGAGATTGGAAACCAAATGTGTAAAACTTTTGGTTAAATTTTGTCGAGATGCTTTCGCTGGTTTGTTTTTAAGGCGAGATATTGAGAAACAGTTTGTCCGGTGACTTTTTTAAACTGATTTGAGAGGTATTGAACACTACTATATTTCAGTTTCCATGCAATTTCACTCAGTGTGTAGGTATTAAAACTGAGCAACTCTTTTACACGTTCTATTTTTAATTCAATCAGATAACTTTCTATCGTTCGGTTTTGTTGATCTGAAAAAACCTTGCTCAGGTAAGAGTAGTTATAATTCGTGTTTTCGGTTACAAAAGCAGATGGTTTAAGTGGATTCTGATTTGTTTCAAGATAGTTCAGATACAATATCATGGTTGATTTTACCATGTTTACAAGCTCTGTCTCCCGATCAAATATCAATTCAAATCCATTTTTTGCAAGACGAGCCCTCAGCTCTTCAATTTCATCTTCGTTCAGTCTGTTTTCAAGTTCAACCTTACCAAGCTCTACATGGCTTGCCGGCAGTTTCATCTCCCTGAAGATACTCTCTACAGCATCAATGCACCGTGGGCAAACCATATTGTCAATACCAATTTTCATTTTACCGAATTTGTGCAACTATTCAACAGTGACGCTTTTTGCAAGATTTCTGGGTTGATCTACATTACACCCTCTGTTTACCGCTATGTAGTAAGAGAGTAATTGTAACGGGATTACTGTTAATAACGGTGAAAAACAATCTTTCGTTGTAGGAATTGAGATAGAGAAATCAGAAATATCTTTTACATCACTATTGGCATCGTTCATAATTGATATGATTCTGCCTTTCCTCGCTTTTACTTCTTCAATGTTAGAAATCATCTTGTCATTGGTATGCTCGGTTGCAGCAATTACAACAACCGGCATCATTTCGTCGATCAATGCAATTGGGCCGTGTTTCATTTCTGCTGCCGGATACCCTTCAGCGTGGATATATGAAATCTCTTTTAATTTGAGTGCACCCTCAAGGGCAACCGGGAAATTGTAGCTTCTTCCCAGATAGAGGAAATTTGGTGCATAGGTGAAAAGGCTTGCCATTTTTTGGATTGGTTCATTGGCATGTTCAAGAATGTATTCAACCTTTGATGGAAGCATCAAAAGTTCCTGGATATACATTTTCATATCCTCATCGCTTAATACGCCTTTGCGTTTTCCAACCGCCAGTGCCATCATTGTTAGCACAACAACCTGTGCTGTAAATGCTTTGGTTGATGCCACACCAATTTCTGGTCCGGCATGAGTAAAAATACCTGCATCCGTATCTCTGGAAATGGTAGAACCAACCACATTGCAGATACCCAGAACAAGTGCACCGCGTTTCTTTGCCTCTCTGAGTGCGGCAAGTGTATCGGCAGTTTCACCGCTTTGAGAGATTACAAGCAACACGTCTCCTCGCCCTATCAGCGGATCGCGATACCGAAACTCTGATGCATACTCTACTTCTACCGGTAATTTTGCGAGTTCCTCGAAAAGGTATTCACCCACCAGTCCGGAATGCCAGCTTGTACCGCACGCTGCAATCACAATTCGTTTGGCATGTACAATTTCATCCATTACATCTTCAATTCCACCCAATTGAATTGAATTTGTCTCTTTAATTACACGGCCGCGCATACAATCTGCGATAGAGCGTGGTTGCTCAAATATCTCTTTAAGCATAAAGTGCGGGTATCCTGCTTTTTCAATTTCGTCTAAACCAATTGCAAGCTCATGCACCTCTTTGGTTAATACTACGTCATCAATCGTCATAATTTTGTATGTGTCTCGTGTGATCGTAGCCATCTCACCATCATCCAGATAGATCACTTTGTTTGTAAACTCAACAATTGGTGAAGCGTCTGAAGCAATAAACATCTCATTTTCTCCAATCCCAAGAAGCAGTGGTGATCCCTTTCTTGCAATGTATATTTTATCCGGATTATCCGAATGGATAATAGCAAGTCCGTATGTACCAACAATTTGTTTAAGTGTTAACTGAATCGCCTCTTCAAATGACACCTCTTTCGATTTGTTGTAGATCTCTTCAAGCAAAAGTACAATTACTTCCGTATCGGTTTGGCTATGAAATGTTTTGCCGCGATTAATCAGTTGCTTTTTTAATGATGAATAATTCTCAATGATACCGTTATGTACAAGTGCAATTTTTCCATCTTCACTTGTATGCGGATGAGAGTTTACATCATTTGGCTCGCCGTGTGTTGCCCATCTGGTGTGGCCAATTCCCATTGTGCCTTTCAGATTGTGTTCATCAAGCAGTTTTGAAAGTTCATCTACCTTCCCTTTTCTTTTTTTCAGCTCAAGGGTACCATTAATTATCGCTACTCCGGCAGAATCATACCCTCTGTACTCGAGGCGTTTCAGTCCTTTTATTAGAACTTCTGATGCATTTCTTTCTCCTATATATCCTACTATTCCACACATAATCTTATACTTAAACTATTTGTTTAAAATGGGTACTTTTCGGGAGCTTAAATATTGTACCACATATAAAGTTTCCGTTGAGTTCAGCGTCTTGATTACTCTCTGCCATAGTGATGTTAAGTTAACAACAAACAAACAGAAATAAGAATCAATTCTTAAAATGAATAATCCCTGCTGTTTTTTTGAAGATACGTTTCTGGAAAATTTTCATCCACTCACATTAACCCGTCCGGTGTACGATCTGAGACTCGGGATACTCACTCTCGGCGAAAAGTGGGCCCTTGCTCTCGGCTTTGAATTCAATCAGATAGGCGGAAAATTAAGAGAGCATCTGAAAGGTGTATTTCGTGAACCGGTTTTCGATAAGAATCAGGAAGATATATTGTGGATCAATCCAAGATTTTTACCCTCTTCAGAGCTGATTAGCCGGATTAAAAACCTTTCACTCAATGAAGGAATTCAATCAGATAAGCAATTAGTAGCAGCGAGAGTTTCTTCAGAGATTCACACGAATTGGATGACCAAAGATGTAAATATGGATCACATAAAGACAGGTTCCTTATCTGATTCTTTTCCAGCCGTTGAATACAGCTGGGAGTTATTTCAAATAAATGGCCAACAGATCAATAAAGACATTACAATTCTGGGATTAAAGCCTGTTAGTGATTATGTATCATTTCCCGATTCAAGGTTGATACACACTGAGAATATCTTTATTGAAGAGGGAGCAGTTATTGAGCCGGGAGCAATTCTATTAGCGGAAAAAGGACCCATCTACGTAGGTAAGAATGCCGTAATCATGGCTAATTCTGTAGTAAGGGGACCCTCTGCCATATGTGAAGGTTCTGTGGTAAAAATGGGAGCTAAAATCTACGAAGACACTACCATTGGACCGGTATGCAAAGTTGGAGGAGAAATTGCCAATGTTATTTTTCACTCCTATTCCAATAAATCTCACGATGGGTATGCGGGGAATTCCGTTTTTGGACAGTGGTGCAATCTTGGCGCTGATACGAACACATCAAACCTGAAAAACAACTACAGTACCGTAAAAGTGATAAACTGGAATACCGGTAAAGAGATTGATACCGGACAACAATTTATCGGTACAATAATGGGAGATCACAGTAAAACGGGTATCAATTCTATGCTCAGTACGGGTACTCTTTGCGGGGTTTGCTGTAACCTGTTTTCAGATAAATATCCACCTAAACATGTACCATCATTTAGCTGGGTTAGTGGAAATGAAATTGTACCCTACCATTTTGAAAAAGCAATCGAAGCTATGCAGCGTATGATGCAAAGGCGTTCTGTTGAATTAACCCCACGTTATAAAAACATGATGAAAGCCATATTCGACTCAACCAGTTTCTGAAACTAAAATCCATTCTCAGAAATATTTTGTAGGGGTAAAGCAGAGTTTTACAGTCTTTTTAAGTGAAATTATTTAAATAAAAAAGTAGAAATGCTTCAGCAGTTCTTAAAGCTTCCCAAAATCGGTTTATATTTAGGAGTTGCCCTTTTTGTAGTTATGCTTCTATTGCCTGCACCAGATGGCATGAGCACTATAGCATGGAAAACGGCTGCCGTTGCGGTGTTAATGGCTGTTTGGTGGATCACAGAAGCCATTCCAATCGCTGCAACAGCTCTATTACCTGTTGTTCTTTTCCCAATTCTTGAAATTGCAACAATCGGTAATACCACAGCCCCATATGCTAATCCTCTGATATTTCTCTTCATGGGTGGGTTTATCATTGCGATTGCTATGCAATCCTGGAATCTGCACAAGCGCATAGCATTGAATATCGTGAGTTTTGTTGGTGTGAAGCCTTCATCTATCATTATCGGGTTTATCCTTGCTTCAGCGTTTTTGAGCATGTGGGTAAGTAATACCGCAACTGCACTTATGATGCTGCCAATTGCGATTTCCGTGTTACAGATTGTAAATAGAAACAGAAACAGCGAAACAGTAACGGTAACGAATTTTGAAATAGTTCTGGTTCTTGCCATTGCCTATGCTTGTAACATTGGTGGAATCGGCACTCTAATTGGTACTCCTCCAAATGCTCTGATGGCGGCTTTCATGCTTGAAAACTACAATATTGAAATTGGATTTGCGGAATGGATGCTTGTTGGAATACCGCTTGTTGCCATCATGCTGCCGCTTATGTATCTCCTCTTAAGCCGCATTATTTATCCCGTAAAGCTGAAAGAACTTCCGGGTGGAAAATCTGTTATTCAATCGCAGCTTGAAGCACTTGGAAAAATGACAGCACCTGAGGCAAGAGTAGCCATTATTTTTGGAGGAACAGCGCTTCTTTGGATTACCCGCCCCCTCTTAACCAACTATCTTCCTGGCCTCTCTGATGCAGGAATTGCCGTTACTGCAGGTGTTATCCTCTTTTTGTTGCCAAACGGGCTTCGAGACGGTAAAAACATTTTGATGTGGAAAGATTTAAAAGAATTGCCATGGGGTATTTTGGTTCTCTTTGGAGGGGGGTTAAGCCTTGCCATGGCTATTACTTCTTCAGGGCTTGCCGCATGGATTGGTGAGGCCGTAAGCGGACTGGATGCACTTCCTCTGGTTCTGCTGCTCTTTCTTGTAATCGCCATTGTTGTGTTTCTTACAGAAATTACAAGCAATACAGCAACTGCCGCCGCTTTCCTTCCAATACTTGCTTCAACAGCAATTGGTATTGGCCAGGATCCTATGCTTTTCGTAATTCCGGCCGCAATAGCTGCAAGCTGTGCATTTATGTTACCGGTAGCCACACCACCTAATGCAATTATTTATGGCAGTGGAAAAGTAACGATTCCCCAAATGGCAAAAGCGGGGGTACTGCTCAATATACTTGTCTCAGTATTACTCACATTGGCATGCTACACCCTGTTTGCCCACGTGTTCGGTATTGAACCCGGTGTAATTCCGGATTGGGCAAGTTAAAATTTATGATGTTTAGATTTTCAAAATCAGGACTGTATTTCCCACTTTGTAAATCCTTCAATCGAATCGTATTCAGCAAGCCCAAGTGTATCATATACTTTTGCTGTTTGGATGGTACGCTCATCGGCAATCATCCAGAACTCACGACTCATACTTCCGGGAAATTTTGGTTGATCTTTTTGCGATGCGTGTTTAAAAATAGCTCTTCGTTTTTTAAGTCTTTCATCCGGACTCAAGGGAACAGCCATATCAATATCACTTACATCCCAGTCCTGCCAAACACCACGATAAAGCCATACATTACATTGTTTTGCCCAGTTATCGTTTTTGAATTTGTACAATGTTTTTCTGATAGCATCCCAGCAAATTCTGTGCGTTCCGTGTGGGTCAGAAAGATCGCCTGAAGCATAGATTTGATGAGGCTTGATATCCTTAATTAATGTCTCAATAAGTTTATAATCTGCCTTTCCAAGATCATTTTTTTTCGCTCTTCCGGTTTCATAAAAGGGCATTTTTAAAAAATGAATATTTTCATCAATAACTCCGGAATACCTGCATGCTGCACGTGCCTCTGCCTGCCTGATGTTCGTTTTAATTCGCAGCATCAGATCCGAATCGATTCCTCCCGGCTCCTTCTCCTTTACGTCACCTGTAAGTACATCAAAGAGTTTTTGCTGTTCAGGATCTTCACTCTGAAGTGATATAACATCTGCATATCGCAAAGCTTCATCATCATAAACTGATAAATTACCGGATGTCTGATAGGCAATATGCACCTCATGGCCATGATCGGCGAGCCTCATCAAGGTTCCACCCATAGATATCACATCATCATCGGGGTGAGGTGAAAAAATAAGTACCCTTTTTGGAAACGGGTGCGCTCTTTCCGGTCGGTTTGTGTCATCCGCATTTGGTTTGCCACCGGGCCAGCCGGTAATGGTATGCTGTAATTGGTTAAATACTCTGATATTAACGTTGTATGCCGGCCCATGATCTGTTACAATATCACTCATACCATTATGATTGTAATCTTTATCCGTAAGCTTTAGTACTGGCTTTTCGAGTAACAGGCTTAACCATGTAACTGCTTTCCGGATTTTTTTGTCATCCCAGTTTACAGGACCGACCAGCCATGGAGTTTTTCGGCGTGTTAATTCAGAAGATGCTGCTTCATCAAGAACAAATAAGGTATTATCGTGCTCCTGCAAAAATGTGGCCGGAATCTGATCTGTTATCTCTCCTTCTACCGTTTTCTTGATAATATCTGCCTTAGCCTCTCCCCATGCCATCAGGTAAATTTTCTTTGATTTCAGAATTGTACCCACTCCCATGGTAATTGCACGCCTAGGTACCTGTTCTTCACCAAAAAAAGCTGCTGCTGCATCTGCCCTGGTTAGCTCATCAAGAGTAATAAGTCTTGTGCGCGTTTTTTTTAGTGAACCCGGCTCGTTAAAACCAACATGTCCGGTTCTGCCGATACCCAGAAGCTGAATATCGAGTCCGCCGGCCTCTTCAATTTTTTGTTCATACTGCATACAGTACTCATACACTTCTTCGCGTTTCAGTGTACCGTCCGGAATGTGAATATTCTTTTTTGGTATGTCGATATGATCGAATAGATATTCATCCATAAACCTAACATAACTTTGCAGTTCTTCAGGCTGCATTGGGTAATATTCGTCCAAATTAAACGTAATTACCCGCCTGAAACTAAGCCCCTCTTCTTTGTGAAGCCTTACAAGCTCTCTATACACTTTTACAGGTGTTGAACCCGTAGCGAGACCCAGAACGGTGTTTTGACCAATTTGATTACGGGCGCGTATCAGACTTGCAATTTCTGATGCTACTACAACAGAGGCTTCAGCCGCATCGTGGTAGATTACCGTTTCTACTTTTTCAAAAATTTTGAGACCCAGGTGATCAAATTTACTTTCCATTCTATCTAAATTTGTTTACGAATCAATCATATGTTTTGAATGATACTAAGAACCGTTTCAGTTAAAAAATGAAAACCTCTGGAAAATCCCGTTTCACATCACGCTTTATTTGGTACCCGCAATACAAGTACTGTACTGACAGTGGATAACACCATAACCCCCAAATATTTCTACTTTTTATTGCATAAATATTGCATTCGGACTGTGATAGTTACTATCTTTGCAGTCTGATTTTAGGCCCGAGTGGCGGAATTGGTAGACGCGTGCGCTTCAGGTGCGTATGTCCTTACGGACGTGGAGGTTCAAGTCCTCTCTCGGGTACAATAAGCTCAATAGATATTGCTTCTGTTGGGCTTTTCTTTTTTTGAAAGTCTAAGTAATAGAAAGAGATATTTATGTAGTTTTTC
>SLGA01000164.1 GCA_007123985.1 Balneolaceae bacterium
ACCTGGCATTTGCTAATAATTCATCAAAAACGGCAGCGAGTTGTCTGGTGGTTTGTCTGGCTTCGTAGATTCCTCGGTCAGGTAACTCAGATTCGGGCATAAACAGTGAATTATCTCTTTTTTCCTTCTCCTTCGAAAATGTTTCCAGCAAGGCTGCTATCTCCATCTTTTCACCCGGATGTACCTGTACACCTGCTTTGCTTCTCATTATAATATCAGCTACTTCAGGGTTCGGGGCGATTGAAAAAATGGGTGTATGGACAGAGAGATAGTCCCACAATTTTGCTGGAATAATTTCATCCCGATCTTCATCTGTACTCAAAAGAAGTATATCTGCATATTTTAAAACCTGATCTTTCATTTCCGGTGCAACCGGTTTATGGAAGATAAAATTTCTATCAAGTGCAGCCATGGAAATTAGATTTCTGTTAAAATCATCAGGGAAGCCAAAACTGTGGATTTTAATTCTCTCTGCCGCCTTCGGATTATTTTTTTGAAGCACTTTTAATGCTTTTACAATCGATTTTACAGGGCTCAGCCTTCTAAAACGTCCAAAAAATATCATGTTCAGGTTGCCGGGATCTATCTTAGCATTCCATTCTCCTGTGGATTTATTATGGGAAAGAGCGTTAACATATGAATTATAAATCGTAGCTGTTTTTTCTTCCGGTAAATTGTAGTGATCGGAATATTTGTACTCTGTAAGAATTGCCGTAAAAATCACCTTATCAGCAGAGTGAATAATTCTTTTTTCGATCTCCATGTCCAAGCCTTCAGAAAAAGAAGACCGGTTTCTCAAAGGAATTTTAGATAGGGTCCATGGATCTCTGAAATCTGCAATAAAGGGTACATTCATGGATAGTGACAACTTTTCTCCAAGCCATAAGGACGACCAGGGATCCCCCGTAGCCCAGACAAGATCGGGCTTTATTGAATCGACTTTCCTTTTGATTTTGAAGTATTTCGAAATAAACAGAAAGATCCAGCTATCCATTGGGATTTGCCGGTCCATCCAATTCATAAGAGAGCTTGCCAAAGCGCTCTCTTTCTCTTTTTTATTGCCTGATCGTGATTTCTCTGTTCTGTCGAACGGAGGTTCAATATTAATGATTTCAATCCCGTGCAGGAGCTCTTTCTCTTTCTCTGTCATACCATTGGTGCCAGTAGCTCCAATGGTTAAAATAACAGGATTATATCCATACTCTTTGAGGTGTATTGCAAATTTGAAAGGTCTTTGCGAACCAACTCTTCGCCTTGGCACGAAGTAAGGAGCAATCATTAAGACCTTTTTCATAAGTTTAAAGGCTTTTTAAGTGGTATGCTGAATTGAGCGTCCTGCTGTTTTATTACTTCTCAGTTAATTCTCTCCAGCAGGTTTCTGAAAATGTATTGAGAACCTCTTTTTGATGCATCCATCCGAAATGAAGGCAGTAAGGAGTAACATATAAATGATCCCCCTTTCCGGGAAACATAGAGAGAATTCGAATCAAAAACTTTTGTAGAGTATGGTTTTTTAACCCCTTTAAATCGTACACAAACTGATCGCTGTAGTACCTGCACATTACATCTTCAAAGCCGGGGCTGTACTCTGTAAAACTTTCAATAAAATCGAGCTGCGGACTTTCATATCCGTTTAACCATTTGTAAACCTGAATTTTACTTTTTGCCATAGCCATTGCAAGGCTCCATTCACAACTCTCTTCTTCTCTTCCTTTCTCCTCTCTGCGGCTTCTAAAGTGGGTTTCATCCTGCCGTTTAAAAAATGATTTTGACAGATCACAAATATTCGTTGCCGTTTCTTTATCTGCTGCGTAGATCATTCCTGCCTGTACCCTGCTGAGATATGTTAAACCAAACCGTTTTAATGTTCTCTCTCTGCGTCTTAACAGAATATCTATCAAAACTGAAAAACCTTTTGGTCCGCCAAAGAACACGTCGGCCTTCTCATTACCTGTGATGGTAAACTTGTACGGAGAGAGAGATTGCCACAATGGGTTTGGATCTCTGCACCAGACAATATCTGAATCAAGAATCAGATTTTTATCGAATGGCATGAACTTATGGATATTGTGTTTGAAACCGGGTACGGAGGCATTTTCCCCGGGAAGCAGCTCTACACTTTTAAATAGGTATCCAAGCGAATATTTATCCAATAATTCTTTGTGCTCTTCTGAACAGAACAGAATAACAGGCCGAACTGTGTCGTAGCGACGTAAAGTTAAAACGCTTGCAAGTACATTTTTCAAATAACCGGCAGATCCATACGAAGCATAAACATACCCTTCGGGAGATTTTGTATGGAATTTGGTAAAACGTTCAATCATAAATTACCGGATAAAATGCCTCTCTGTTACAGTATTACAGCCAGCAGACAATTGCATCGCCATATGTAAGCCTGAAAGATAATAAAGTGAAGACACAATTCGGCAGGGTATTACCGAATTTTATCCGAAGAATTTACACAAACACAATCCCAATTATACATTTCTGAGAAGAAGGTACCAGATCTCAAAACCGATTAAGCTCTTGCTGCACGCCTTCTGAGGCTTTCAAGAAGTGCATCAAAACCGCGCTGACGTATGATACTCTGGAACTGTCTGTTGTACGATTCGGCAGTTGAAACGTCATCAATAGTCATGTCGATAATCATCCAGGTGCCATCAATACGTTCAAGCTTATAATCCACGGGTGTTCTTACATTATCCAGCTGAGCCGTGGTTTCAACCTGTGCAATGTTGCCATTTACTTCAATGCTGTTATAGATTACATCGGCTCGATAGATGTCAAGTCTGTTGAGAGAGTTATCCCGAATAATTGTGGAAAAGAGTGAAATGAACTCTTCTCTTGTCTCCTCTGAGAGTTCATCGTATGTATTTCCAAGTGCAAACTGTGCCATTGATGTATAGTGAATAACATCATTGATAATATCTTTGAGCTGATCGCGCTGCTCCTGTGTATAATCTGTACCGGAAGGTCCGAGAAGTTCTTTTATTTCATTATCCCGGCTTTCAAGCATCTCTCTTATATCATCCGAATTTGTTTGAGTAAATACATTTGATGAAAAAGAAAGTAATGATATGATTAGAAATAGTACGAATTTCATCTTGTTCTTAATTTAATTGTAACTGGTTTACTGAGATTCCGCTTGCCTTGTATAGCTCTGCAATTCTTTTATTCAATTCAAACACATTTTGTTTCAGTTGCAAGCGTAATTCCAACTCTTTTTGTACAGAATCGAGCAGATCTTCTATGTCACCAAAACCAATATCATAGTTTAACTGTTCATTACGTACCCAATTCCTTGCAGTTGATAACGCAACTTCGGTCTGTTTCATTTTGGCTTCAGCGATTACTGCTTCCCTGTATTTTTCACTTAATTCCAAAGTAACGCCATCGGCAACGGCCTGGTGTAAATCCTGTACTCGCCTGTACTCAATCTGAGTGCGTTCTACAGTATTACGAATGGAAGAGAAATTTAAATTCTGCCTGATTCCAAGACCTACACCACCCGAAGCATAGTTTGTATTATTAATAATAAACGGATTGGTTTGTCTTGGGCGATTAGGTGTGTTCGCATAACTGCCGGTGATACCAAGAAATATAAATGGATACTGTTGGGCTTTAACAGCGTCCACACTATTACGAAGTGCCTCAATACCCGATTCTACCCCCCGAAGTTCAGGTCTTGAATTCATAGCCATATGCTGATAATACTCATACTCTTCAATTGCGAATGGAATCGGGTCGAGAAAGCTTTCGGCAGGCATAAATGTTTGACCGCTTGATGCCCGCATTGCATAATTCCAGACACGTTTCACATAATTCAGAGACTCTCTAACTTCTATAACCTGTACCTGAAATTCAGCTTTTAGAATATCAAATTTAAAAATATCAGACTCTTTCAGATCAGGATCTCCATCTTCTCTCATTCGGTTCAGGGTCCGTTCAACCTGCTCAATCTGATCGTTTGCATCATCCACTATTCTTGATATCTCTATTGCAAGCACGTAGCTGTAGTAAAGATCAAAGAGCTGTATTTCGGCTTCCGCCTTAACCGCACTGAACTGATATTCTGCTGCTTTTGCGGCAGCCTCTGCAGCGGAAACTGCACGATTGATTGCACCCCAACTATAAATTGGTTGAACGGCATTTATTTCTGCCCTGGTGAAAATAGCCCAGTCTTCCCAGTCGTTTTCGAGGTCAGGGTCAAGGTAGAACTGTCCGCGTGGAAGGTCGAGCTGACTGACTACCCCGGGTATAACACCATGCTGGCTGCTGAATTCAATTCTTGGAAGAATCCTCTGCGAACGTGCATTATCAACCCGATTTCCCGCAAGGTCTACTGCTCTGCCTTCGTAAGCAACTTGTCCGGAATTTTCCATTCCAATCTGAATAAACTCCTGAAGGTTTACCCTCAACGTATCCTGTGAAAATACCGGTTGAGACTGAAACAAAAGTGCAATGGCAAAACAGATACTGATTCCAAAAATTCGATAGACCATTAGAATAGATTGTGTAATGAAGAATTATGCCACAAACGAACCAATCAGCGGTTTATTTAAAAGAAAAGCCCCGGTTTTAGGCCGGGGCTTTAAAAGCGGAGGGAGAGGGATTCGAACCCCCGGAGACCGTGAAGCCTCAACGGTTTTCAAGACCGCCGCATTCGACCACTCTGCCATCCCTCCATTTGTCAGGTTAAAGCTGTATTAACCCAAACGTCAACAATCAATAAAGATAAAAAAAAATTCTCTGATTACTACCTAACTTTCTAAAGTTATCAGTTAGACTCAAGTGCAGCTGCACCGGAAACTATTTCTGAAATTTCTGTTGTAATCGCGCTCTGTCTTGCCTGGTTGTATCGTAATTTTAATTCTTGTTCAAGCTCTTTTGCATTTTCGGTTGCATTGTCCATTGCGGCCATTCTTGCTCCCTGCTCAGATGCATTCGATTCGAGCACAGATCGCCAGAGCTGCATATTTAGATGAACTGGGAGCATACTGTTCAATATTGTATCTGCATCCGGTTCGTAAATGTATTCCGTAAATGATTCAACTTTTCTGCTCTCGTCTTCTTTTTCGTCTGAAACAAGCAGATCTGTTTTGATGGGCAGAACTTCTTCAACGAGCCTGTTTTGTGAGATAACCGTTTTAAACTCGTTGAAAGCTATATATACACTATCATAATCACCTTCTGCAAAAGAATTCGATGCTTTCTCCATAATTTCTGATGTATCCTCGTAGTTGAGGTTATCAAAAAAACCGGGGTGAGAATCCACAACTTTGTACTCTCTTTTTTTGAAGTAAGCAGTCGATTTTTTGCCGATTGTAATCAAATCAAGGTTTCCTGATGCATGATAGGATCCAAGTTTTTCCTGAATGTGAAATTCAACTGCTCTGAACAAATTATTGTTAAAACCACCGCACAAGCCTTTATCAGATCCTACAATAATCATTAACACACGAGATCTATCTGCAGGCTGGCGAAGTAATTTATTGTCTGAAGTGTTTGCGGAAACAAGCCTGGCCATCACTTCACGCATTTTGTTAGCATATGGCCGTGTTGCCGCCATACGTTGCTGCGCTTTTCTAAGTTTTGCAGCAGCTACCATTTTCATTGCCTTGGTAATCTGCTGTGTATTTTTGATGGATGATATCCGATTCCGTATATCTCGCAGGTTTGCCATTTCTTACGCCTCAGCTCCAGCTAATATTTGATCGATTGTACTGTTTGCCGCCTCAATAAGTTCACTGCCAAACGTATCATCAAGTACACCGGACGCAGCCAATTCTTCCATTTTCTTGGAATATTTGATGCTGACTGTTTCAAGGAACATCTGCTCAAATTCATGAATCATGTTCACTTTAAGTTTATCGAGCAAGCCTTCATTGTTAATTTTTAGAAGTGCTATTTGCTTATCCACCGAAAGTGGTTTGTATTCGCCCTGCTTCATCAATTCCACGGTTCGTTCACCGCGTTTCAGTTGCCTTTGTGTTGCTGCATCAAGGTCGGAACCAAACTTGGCGAATGCTTCCAGTTCTCTGTATTGTGCAAGATCAAGTTTCAAAGTACCTGAAAGCTTTTTCATTGATTTTACCTGTGCGGAACCACCCACACGAGAAACGGAAATACCTACGTCAATAGCCGGCCTGATACCGGAGTTAAACAGATCTGTATCAAGGAAAATCTGTCCGTCAGTAATGGAGATTACGTTTGTAGGAATATACGCAGCTACGTCTCCGGCCTGGGTTTCAATAACCGGAAGTGCCGTTAATGATCCGCCACCCTTCACTTTGGGAAGAAGGGTTTTGGGTATGTTATTCATCTGCCGGGCCACGCCATCGTTATCGATAATTTTAGCAGCTCTTTCCAGTAAACGGCTATGCAGGTAGAATACGTCACCGGGGTAGGCTTCCCTGCCCGGAGGCCTTCTGAGGAGCAGTGAAAGTTCTCTGTAGGCTACAGCTTGTTTTGAAAGGTCATCATAGATAACAAGTGCATGTCTGCCTGTATCACGGAAATATTCTCCGATGGTAGCTCCGGCAAATGGCGCAATGTATCGAAGCGGAGCTGATGTACTTGCAGGAGCAGAAACTACTACTGTGTACTCAAGTGCACCATACTCTTTAAGCGTGTTCACGATAGAAGCTACAGTAGATCCTTTCTGCCCAACAGCTACATAAATACAAAAAACGGGTTTATCAGTATTCTGTGTATTTTTCTGATTGATAATGGTATCGAGAGCAACCGCAGTTTTACCTGTTTGCCTGTCACCAATAATCAATTCACGCTGACCACGGCCAATCGGAATAAGAGAATCAATCGCCTTAATACCTGTCTGGAGGGGCTCATTAACCGGCTGGCGATATATAACACCTGGAGCTTTTCTCTCCAACGGAAGGTCTATCGTTTCACCGGAAATTGCACCTTTTCCGTCGATTGGGCGGCCGAGCGGATCAATCACACGCCCGAGAAGCCCTTCACCTACCTGCAAAGAAGCGATATTTTTGGTACGGCGAACGGTATGGCCTTCTTCAACAATTTTTGAAGAGCTGAAAAGAACAACACCAACGTTATCCTCCTCAAGATTAAGTACCATACCTCTCACGGGATTCCCGTCTTTATCAACAGAATCTGGCAATTCTACAAGCTCACCTGCCTGCACTTTTGATAAACCATAAACCCGTGCGATACCATCACCCACTTCGAGAACGGTACCAACATCGTAAACATCAGCTTCTCCGTCGAATCCGGAAAGTTGTTTTCTTAAAATAGCCGATACTTCGTCAGGTCTGACTTGACTCATTTCTTATTCCTTAATTTTTTAATCTACTGCTGCTGAAGTGAACTTCTCCTTCAGCTGATTTAGTTTAAATTTAACTGATCCGTCAATCACTGTATCGTCAATTCGAACCATCATTCCCCCAATCATATCTTTATCAACATGGGCATTGATTTCAATCGTTTTACCGGTTGATTTTTCAAGCTGCTTTACCAATGCTTTTGACTGTTTGTCAGACAATTCGGAAGCCGTATAAATACTGGCAATGATTATACCGTGATGGCGATTGTAAAGAGTCTGGAAATTCTGCGTGATTTCCATCAGCAGTCCTTCTCTTTTTTTCTTCAGTAGTAGCTTGATCAGATTAAACGTAAGTTTGTCTACTTCTTTTGCAAAGATTGACTCCAGGGCAGCTTTTTTTTGAGCACTGTTTATGATTCGGTTATTAAGAAAAAGGCGTAATTCTTTCGATGATTTAAGCGTACTGCTGATAGTCAGCATATCATCTTTTGCCATTTCCAGTTTACCTTCCTCAATTACAGTCTCAAGAAAAGCATTTGCATAACGTCTTGCTGCAGTTGAACTCATTCTTAATTTTTCTTAGACAAATCTTGGATGAAAGAATCGACCAAGTGCCGGCTTTTTTCGTTATCAAGTTCAGATTTGATAATAATTGATGCAGATTGCACAGCCAGCTCAGCTACCTGATTTCTCAGTTCATTGAGTGCACTCTTCTTTTCCTGCTCTATTTTTAGGCGGGCGTTTTCAATCAGTTTTTCAGCATCTTTGGTAGCCTTTTCAATCCGCTCATTCCGTAGCTTTTCAGCGTCTTCTAATGCTTCTTTTCGGATTTTCTGGGCTGTTACTTCTGCCTCTTTTAAAGCTTTCTCATTATTTTTTGAGATCTCTTCAGCTTGAGTCAGAGCTTTCTCCGCAGTCTCCATGGATTCACGGATGCGATCCTCCCTCTCTTTCAGCGCACTCATGATTGGTGGCACAAGCCACTTATTCATGGCGAACAGAAAGATCAGGGTGGTGATGAAAACCCAAAAGCCAAAGCCCGTATCAAACGTGAGCAGGCCCCCATTCA
>SLGA01000083.1 GCA_007123985.1 Balneolaceae bacterium
AACCTGAGTCCAACCGAATACCCACGGGATTGCCCGTAAATTTTCAAATTGAAGCCCTTTTTTCCCACCCCTTGAAACCGGCCGTGATGCAATCGGGAGATTTCCGATATGCTCAACAGGTGTAATTTTTTTAAACCAGCTCCAGAACCCGGGATCATCAATCAAATCTCTGTACGCCTTCATCGATTCGTCGGCTATTCGGTTCATGATCACCTCCGTTTCGTCTCCCTTACTGATGGCTTTCTGCCCTTCGCCCGCTGTTACGCGTACAATGGCATTTACAACCTGTTCGAGGTGTCGGCGCGTAATATCTGGCAGAGAGTATCTGAAAGAAATAATTTCACCCTGCTCCGTAAACCGGATACGGCCATTATTGCTTACAGATGGCAATGCAAGTATCGCCCGGTTCGAACGGCCTCCTCCCCGCCCTACCGTTCCGCCACGGCCGTGGAAGAGCCTGAAATCTACTTCTCGTCTGCGTAGAACCTCTCCAAGCTGAAGCTGTGCCTTTTGAAGGGCCCAGTTTGCCATCCAGTACCCTCCATCTTTGTTACTGTCGGAGTAACCCAGCATAATTTCCTGGAAATTATTTCTCGCTTTTACCTGGAGTTTGTAAACAGGGTTCTCGAACATTTCGTCCATCTGGGCAGCACTCATGTCAAGATCTTCAATGGTTTCAAAAAGCGGTACTACATCCAGTTTACTCTCAACATCACCATTTTTCAGCCACCATAATCCGGTCTCCTTTGCAAGCAGAACCACTTCAAGCATATCACTTACTCCGTGCGTCATGCTGATAATGTAGCTGCCAAATGCGTTTTCATCCAAATTTTGGATCGTTCCTATAAGCCTGAAAACCTCCAGAATCTCAACAGTACCTGACTCAAGTTTTGCTTTAATGGGTGCAAGCGGGCGTGGATTTTTCAACTCCTGCATAAGGAGAGCCGTTTTTTCCTCTTCATCCAGCTCATGATAGCTGTTATGAACATGTGCATTTCTCAGAAGGTCAGAAACAGCTTTTTCGTGAAGGCCGCTGTGCTGGCGGATATCAAGAGCTGCAAGATTAAATCCGAATGTATGAGCACGGATTCTCAGATCGTTAAATTCACCATAATTTGCTACGTCGTTCAATCCACTCTGTATGAGTGATTCTGCTATCAGATCGAGATCCTTTTGAAAATCTTCTGCACGATAACCCTCCGCTGATTCCAGCACTTCCATTTCACTTCCTTTTAAGGCTGCAAGCATATTTCGCATTCTGTGCATGATATGCGTCAGCTTTCTGCGGTAAGGTTCGTTCTTGTAGTGCCTTTTGTATTGCAATGAAAGCGGAACTTCCTGCTCATCCTTTTTTAAAGATTTGATCAACTCATCCGATGCCGGCACCAGATTCTGAGAAATGGAGAGATATCTTCTGATTTTTTCCAGATCCTGCAGGTAAAGTTTAAAAGCTGCGCTTCGATGTTCAAGAAGGGTATTCCAGGTTACATCACGGGTAACATTTGGGTTGCCATCGCGATCGCTTCCTATCCAGGATCGGTATTTTAACACGATCGGAAGATCCGGAGTTTTATTGTACTGTTGTGTAAAAGCAGACCGGATATCATCGTATAACCTTGGTACAGTTCTCCATATGGAATTGGTAAAATAAAAGAGGCCATTTTCTACCTCATCTTCAACCGTAAGACGCTCAGATCGAACTTCATCTGTAGAAATTAACAGAGCAATTTCATTAAGTATTTGCCGGAGTTTTGCTTCTTTTTCATTCGGCGTAAGGTCCATATTGTCGGATTCACCAATCATAGCCGTGATGTTCTCCTGCTTATTCAGAATACTTCTGCGGCGTGCTTCCGTGGGATGTGCCGTTATGGTAGGTTGAATATCCAGTTTATTGAATACAGCAAGCGCATCTTCATAGCTCATTCCTCTTGATTTAAAGAACTTCAATGCATCGGCTATACTTTCGGGCCTTGGATTTTCCGTATCGATATTTTTTGCTCTCTCTCTGTTTATACGAATAATTTCGTGCTGCTCGAGAGAGTTTACAAGATGGAAAAATATCGTTGTCAATCGCAGCAAAGAACGAATTTGTTCGATGTCCATTTCAGACATTCGTTTTTGCAGATCTACATTTACACCTTCCTCATTTTCAAAAGCTCGCGCTGCCAAACGGGGTAATTCTGATGATAATTCCTGCAAACTTTTATCCCCGCGATTGTCCAGGAAGTCTTCGAGAAGTGTAACGAGTGATATTAAATTATTTGTAAGCGGAGCGCTGATTTTTGAGGAGACAGCGTAGTGTTGAATGGTTTCTTTCCAGGTCATAAATCTTGTTTATTTTGATTTGAGCCTCTATAGATAGCCAATGTTTCACTTAAAATCATCCATCCTGAAGCAGAGATAGCAGAAGAAAGCGCTTTTAATTTGCGTAAACTGTTTTATTTAGCAAAAAAAGTTTCGAAACTACATGTATAGAGAGAAATGAAGTAAATGCAAACAGACATAATTACCCCTATTATTACATTAAAACACAGACCCGGCCGATGCTCTTACAGTTAATAGTTGTTTAATATTTTCAGCTATTTTAGCATAGTTTTCCCGATTATTCGGATCGAGAAACTCCTGTTCATCACCCACAAATACACCTGCAGCATTTAATGTTTTATCCAGAATAAGCGTCTCATTACTGAGTGATAGTTCAACATTATTCAGGTCAAAATTCTTTGAGAAACTCTCTGTGGTTCTCATATCAAAATCTACTCCGTTTACAGTACCTTTTATAATGATAGAGTAGTTCTGCGTGCTGCCGAAAAAGTCTCCGTCCAGTATATTTCTTCTGCTGCTTAACGGTTCTAAAAACATCTCGTAGGCTAAATATTCGGTTACATCACTCACTCCAAGGCCTATCTCAATAATCAATCGAGGCTCGAACATCTGTTCATTGTATGCAAAGATCAACCCGGTTACATCACTCCTGGTTTGAAGGATCACATCATCAGCTGCATACAGATTGATTTGTTCAAGTGGAAATTTGAGTTCTTCTATTTCAATAATATTGCCATCTATTTCAATCTCTGTACCAAGATTTGAAACTTCGAAAGATATACTTATACGTTTCTCTTCAGTTTCAAATGAAGATGTTACACATGCTGAAAGAAACACTACTGGTATGATGAAAAGAAGATATTTTGAGTACTTCATAGTTGAAAATTGTTGTTATTGGACATAAAAAAAGCCATACCCAAAAAGGGTATGGCTTCATAACGTAATTACGGCACAATTTAGCCTGCAATAAATATTCTTGCAGTGGATAAATTAGGTGCTACCTGTGCACCGCCGCCATCTGAAAGTGAAAGTTCAAGCAGGACAGACTGTCCCGGCTCTAAACTTCCTTCAATCAGTTCAATCTGTACATCTACTGTAAGGTCACCTGAACTGATCGTTGCAGGTGATGATGTAATCAGATTATAGTGGACACCGGCTTGTGCTGCTCCACCTGTAGTAAAACCTACAGAACGGTTTGATGTGTTGGCTGCAGAGCTGATTAGCTGTATCTCAACAGTTGCCACACCGGCAGCCAGGGGTACTTCCTGCTGAAGCGGGAAGAATGCAACCTGATCAGGTCCGTCGTATGTCTTGCGTGTATCACCTTCGTCAAACAGGTCGTTCATATCACAACCGAGTAACAAAAGTGGCAATAAAGCTACTATTAATAATTTGATCTTCATTGGATAAATGTTTTAAAGATTCTTAATTAAATCAGTTTCAACCCTTAGTAACCGGGGTTTTCTACCAATTGTGGGTTTACACCGATCAGCGTATTGCCGATAGGAGCAAGAATTCTGTACGAGTCAGCAAACATCTTAATTGAACCGTTCGGATTTCTGATATCTCTTTGCAGACGCTTGAGATCATAGAAACGATGGCCTTCAAATGCGAGCTCTCTCATTCTTTCATCCAGAATGAAGTTTTCCATTTCGGTAATACTGCCAAATGATGGAACCGTGCCTGCATTACGTGCATCTCTGAGTGCTTCAAGAGCAGCTACACCTGCATTCGGGTCGTTTGCAGCTTTACCTGCAGCTTCAGCCCAGATGAGGTACATCTCAGCAAGACGCATGTAAGGAAGGTCATCCACAGCATTTCCTTTCACACCGTTGAATTTTACGAGTGAAAAACCACCATCGTTCACAGCATCACAGTTACTTGCAGGAGCTCCAATTCTCTGAGCCTCACCACATGGGCGGTACCAGCCAAGTCGGTAATCGCCTTCCTCATATTTGTCGAGAAGGAACTGTGTTGGAAGCTGTGATACCCACTGATCAGAAGAGTAACCAGCAGGGCCGTTATTCACAAAACTACCACCACCGGTTGAGTTCTCCGTATTTTGATTTACCACTATTTTAAAGAGTGCTTCCGGATGGTTTCCGGCCGTCTCATCAAACATATTGGCAACTGCAGCGTCTGAGTCCTGCAATGACCCCGGGAAGTTCGCAATAGCTGCCTGTGCAGCGGCTGATGCCTCACTCCAGTTTCCTGCATAGAGATGTGCTCTTGCGGCGATACCGTCCACAAATGCTTCAGTTGGAAACGTGTTATTATCATTCAAACCTGATAGGAGAGTTTTTGCCTGTGCCAGATCCTGTAAGATCTGCGTGTACACATCAGTTACAGAAGCACGCGGACGAAGATCTGCATCAGCAACATCGATTACAGGCTCTGTTCTGAGAATTACACCTGCATCCCAGTTGCCTTCCGGTCCCTGACCAAAGTTTCCGGGCTCATATCCGTACAGTTTCACCAAATTATGATAAACAAATGCACGAATTGCCAACGCTTCACCTCTGTACCTATCAGCTGTAGCAGCAGGTATTACTCCGTCAGGTATAGCACCTGCAAGTAGGTTTGCATCCTGAATAATATTATAAGCATTAGAGTTTGCAGCATTTGACCAGAAGCTCAAGTGAGCTGTTCCACTTGTACCAATTGCGGAATTCAGGTTATCATACCGGGTTGCGCCGGGTCGAATTCTCGCTTCATCTGCAAAAGCACTCGGACCGATAAAGTAGTTGGTTGTAAAACCAAAATTTTCACGGATTTTTGAGTACATCGATGCTCTGAGGGCATTAATCCCTTCAGGTGATGACAATGCAAGCTCACCGGACACCGAAGTGGGTGGCTCTACATCTTCTAAAATGTCGTTACAGCCGGCAAATCCTACAAGCAGAACTGCAACAACAGCATATTTCATAAAGTTTAGTTTCTTCATTGTATAAACCTAATTTCGTTTTGGATTAAAACCGGATTTCAATACCAGCATTTACCTGACGCTCGGTTGGGTATGAAGCAGATGTTGAGTTGTTGTAGATATCTCGTGTATTAAACGCAACTTCCGGATCGTACCATGGCCAGGCTGTCCATGTCACCAGGTTCAATGCAGATGCATAAACCCGTACATTATTCAGGCCTATTTGCTGTGTGAGCCTTGCAGGAACATTATAACTGAGCGATACATTCTTCAGACGGATGTAGCTTGCGTTATAAACCGCCTGCGTTCCGAGCTGAGTTCTGTAATTGTTTGTCTCAGGGAAATCTGTACCTACCTGGATTGCTCTCGGGTAGTGAGTAATATCACCCGGCTGTCTCCATCTGTCTTCAACCTCTACGGCCATGTTCATCAGGAAGTCAGGTGTTCGGGTGAAGTAGTAGTCAGTTCCCGGAAACGCCCACTGGCCAAAGCTGAACTGGAAGAAAGCATCCAGCGATAATCCTCTGTAGCTCAATGTATTTCCAAAACCACCAACAGTGTTTGCCACACCATCTTTGTATTCAATGGCATCACGGTTCTGTACCGGTGTGTAGGTAATGTTGCCATCAGCATCATACCACATTGGGCGACCGTCTGCCGGGTTTACTCCAGCCCATCGCGGGGTCTGAATCAAACCAATCGGGCTTCCGATTTTAAGAGCATCGAATGTGTTATCAGGACGAATGTCGTTTCCTTCAGGAAGTGAGATAATTTCGTTCTGTACAAACGCAATGTTGAAACGTGAACTCCACATAAAACCGCGTGTATTCACATTCACTGTTGCGATTTCAAACTCAATACCTTCGTTCTGTACTTCACCGATGTTTTCGGTAATAGAGCTGAATCCACTGTCAGAAGGCAGCGGGCGTGCAAAGAGCAGGTTTGTGTTTGATTTTCTGTACACATCAATGGCACCGGTAATACGGCCTTCGAGAAGTTCGTAATCCAAACCGATGTTAAGTTCGCGTGCTTCTTCCCAGCCAAGGTTTACGTTGGCAAGCTGTGTTGGGCGAAGACCTGTTGAACCCTGGTATGAACCGGCAGCAGAGTACAAGCCACGTGCAGCAAAGTTACCAATCTGAGAGTTACCTGTGGTACCATAACCGGCACGAAGTTTCAATTCGTCGATGAAATCAACGTCGAAGAAACTCTCTTCACTAATTCTCCATGCGGATGCAATTGAAGGGAAGAAACCCCATCGTGTTTCATTACCGAAACGTGAGTGGCCATCGTAACGCATTACCAGATCGAGGAAGTATCGCTCGTTGTAGTTGTACTTGGCATTTGCAAAGTAACTTCCGAGTCTCCACTCAGCAAAAACACCACCTGCGCTTGTTGGTGTAGCAGTTGCGCTCAATACTTTAAAGAATGGGCCCGGGAAACCATCACCCTGAACTACCATGCTTTCGGAGTAGTCTCTTCGGTATTCCGTACCAATCAAACCGGAAACGTTGTGTACGCCACCAAATGTCTGGCGTGCGTTAGCAACAAAGTTTGTGTTGAAGTTACGCACGTTTCTGTTTGCAAACGTAGCGAAACCACCTTGTCCCGGTGCAGCAGTTGGCGATCTGTATTGTGAATCTTCTGTATTTCTGTAATCAACACCAACCAAACCGTTAAATGTTAACCAGTCGTTAACTCTGTAGATCAGGTTCAGGTTACTGATGATAGACGTAACAGAGACGTTTCTGTCAACTTCGTCACGAACTACGGCTGGGTTTGTATCCAGGCCGAATCGTGTAAGTGGGTTGTACGAACCATCAGCAAGGAAAGGGAAACTCATTGGAGCTTCGAACATAGCCTGTGACGGTGGACAGTTAATGAAGTTACCATCCTGACATACACCAAACTGAGTGCTTCTTGCAAGGTTTACATTCAATGACGTTCTGAAACGCTCATTGATCTGATGATCGAGGTTTGAACGAAGATTTAAACGGGTAAAGTCACTTTTATAGGCAGTACCTTCTGTGTCTTCAAAACCACCGGAAAGGAAGAAAGAGGTGCTTTCATCACCACCGGAAAGGGAGATATTGTAACGCTGAGTCACACCATCATCGAAGATGAAATCCTGCCAGTCGGTATTTGCAAGCTGACCCGGATTAAACGGATCTTCACCAAAAAAGCCCAGCAGAAAGTTTCTTCTGTTATCAGCAAATTCGTTTATGGTCCAGTCAGCCGGTGCATTTACCAAACCAATTTGTGAACGGTACTGCAGACCTTCACCAAGATACTGTACATATTGCTCTGAAGTAATATAGTCTACGTTTCTTGCAAGTGTACGAACACCGGTTTCAGCACGCGCTGTTACCTGTGTACGGCCTGCCTGGCCACGCTTGGTGGTAATAATAACCACACCGGCAGCTGCCTGTGCACCGTAGATAGCGGCTGAAGAAGCATCCTTAAGAATCTCGATCGACTCAATGTCGTTCGGGTTCAGGGCATTCAGGGGAGATGTACTTGTAAGTGTTGACTGCTGCGCAAAAGAAACCTGAACACCATCAATGATGTAGAGTGGCTCGGTAGCAGCGTTAACAGAACCATTACCACGAATATTTACACGGAAAGCACCACCCGGGTTACCGGAAGTAGCTGTAACGTTAACACCGGCAGCACGACCCTGCAGGAGAGATTCGGGGTTCTGGAGAGTAACATCCTGGATATCCTGAGCGCGAACACTCGAGATAGCACCTGTTAGTTCTCGTTTGGTAGTAACGGCATAACCTGAAACAACAAGTTCATCCAAGCCGATCGCACCGATCTGCATTGCAATATTAACTGTTGTGGTTTGTCCGGCACTTACCTGAACGGTTTGTCTGAAGGTTCTGTAACCAACAAACGTAGCAGTTAGGGAGTAGGTACCTGCAGGAACATTTTCGATAACATAATTACCGTCGATGTCACTGGCGGCTCCACGCTCCAGCTCTGTTATAAAGATATTGGCCCCGGGTACCGTTTCACCAGAATCGGCATCCGTTACCTGTCCCGAGATTGCACCTGTTTGAGCAAATGCAAGCTGCGAGGAAAGCAGGACCATAATAAAAACGG
>SLGA01000134.1 GCA_007123985.1 Balneolaceae bacterium
AAAGCAGGGAAGTTGTGTGACATGTAGTTTGAGAGATTGTTTGAAATTAAAAAAAGTCCCCCTTCGAAGGGGGAAGCTCGCCGTTAGGCGGGCCAGGGGGATGACTTTAAGGGAAATGAATTCAATTCAGCGCAAACGTATGTATTTATTTTATAATGAAAAAATGATTTCATATTCATGAGGGTTCTTCACTTAAAACTCTTATCCAATGCATAATTTCGCTTTCAACATTTTCCAGATCATTCATTACATCATCGTCGGCAAAGCGTAATATTTTAAAACCTGCATTCTCAAGCTCTTTCTGGCGTTGAATGTCTCTTTTCCATTGTTCTTCAAAATTGTGAGAAAATCCGTCAAGCTCAATGATTAATTGAAGATCCTTACACATAAAATCAGCAATGTAATTAAGTACTGGCCTTTGCCGAAGAAATGAGTAACCTGTTTTTTTGCCTCTCAGAACTTCAGCCCAAAGTCTGATTTCAGCTTTTGTTGAATTATTTCGAAGTTGCCGGGCAAATTCTTTGAGATCTTTATTATAGTATAAATCCTTTTTCATCCCCTTTAATCCCCCTTCAAAGGGGGACTCTTTGTACTACCTAAAATTTGTGCTGTAAACCTAAGCAGTGTCTCCGTATCCGGCTCCGGAGAAATATGCACATGCTTTCCGGACTCTATACTCAATTCTTCAGCCGTTGTATTTCCTATAGCAAAAAGTTCTGCCGGATTTTTTTTGACAAACCCGCCGCTTTCTCGATATGCATGAACGGCACTTGGGCTGTAGAATAAAATTGCTTCAGGCTGTATAGCCGGCAGATTCATTGGTTTCAGAATTGTCTTATAAACCACTAAATCACGAACTTTAATTTCTGATTGTTCCAGATATTGCCGGAATTCGTCCCTGCGTTTATCTCCGCAAAAGTGAATTATCGTAGAATTTTTAAGTTTGGGGTCAGATAAAAAATCATCAGCGATCTTTTTCGCAAGGCCCACACCATCCTGTTGCTCTGCAACTGAGGCGTTCAGCCCGAAACGTTTGAGTGCCTCGGCTGTCTTTTTGCCAACTGCATAGGCGGGTATATTTTCGGAGAATTGCGTGCCGGTTGACTGGAATCGATGAAAAGCTTCTGCACCGTTTCGGCTGGTAAATGCTAAAACCGGGTTTTCAATTGTTTTCAGAATTGTTTCGAGTGCGAACCAGTCATCACGAAATTCAATTTCAATGGCCGGTTCAATGGTGACCTGAAGGCCCAGCTTTTCTGCGATTTTCAGTTGTTCATTTGTAAGTTCGCGGGTAACAAGAATGTTTGCTGATTGAGCATTCATAAAAATGAAATTTGAGATTAGATTGCTCTATTTTCTTAACTCTTCCACAAGTTTATCAGCCCCTTGTTTCAAAAGCCTTTGTGCTGCAACCCGGCCCATTCCGGGAGCTGTATCGATTGGTTCAGTGATTTCAACATCGTATTGAAGCGATCCATCGGTCTTTAATGCAACGGCATAGAGAGAAACATCATTTCCTTCAATGAAAGCGTAAGCGCCAACCGGTGCGCTGCAACCGGCTTCCATTTCATTCAGCAGTTCCCTTTCGATCTGCGTGCAAAGCTCGGTTTCATAATGATTCAATTTCTTCGTGATGGAAATCAACTCTGATTCCCCCTCCCGCACCATAACCGCCATAGCACCTTGTGCTGGTGCGGGTACCATCCAATCGAGGTATTGAGAGATATGATGGTCGAGATGGATTCTTTTAAGGCCTGCAGCAGCAAAAATAGCCCCGTTCCAGTTTTTCTCCTCAACTTTGCGAAGCCTTGTGTTTACGTTTCCTCTGATATTGGTAATCCGATGATTGGGAAAACGGTGAAGCCATTGCGCTTTTCTTCGGTTACTGCTGGTTGCAATAACGGCTGAAATCTGGTCATCATCCAGAAATTCTGTTCCGCTTGGTGCTACAAGTGAATCCCGCGGATCTTCCCTTTCCAGTACAGCAGATACCAGAAGCGGAAGTGGGTTTTCGGTGGGCAAATCTTTGTAGGAATGTACAGCGATATCGATTCTCCCGTCTAAAAGAGCATCATCAAGTGCTTTGGTAAAAACTCCTTTGCCGCCCATCTCGGTCAGGGGGGTGGTGAGGTCGAGGTCGCCTTCAGATTTTATAAATACAATTTCTGTTTTGTGGCCAAGCTCCTGCAATTTTGATGCAACAGTTCTTGCCTGCCAGGTGGCCAGTTCACTATCACGCGTCCCGATTTTTAATGACCTATTCATGCCCGTTAGAAGCTTCAAGTTTAAACATCTTAGCTACCATCTCAGCTACTTCGTCTGATTCGTGGTGGTCGCGCAAATGTTCAATACTGTAAGCAGCAATCTTGTTGACAATACGGCGGGTCATATTGTCAATTTTATCGAAATCGTCGGTTTCAATCTTGTTCTTAAAAAAGTTCAGTTCATCTTCCCGAATCGATTCGAAACGCTGTGTGAGTGCCTTGATGGTGGGTACCACACGCTGTTCGTTCAGCCAGAGTTTGTAATTGTTGAATTCGTCGTCGATTATTTTTTTAACGAGGGGTACTTCTTCCTCTCTCTTTTTATACGCTTCATCGGTAACATCACTCAGCATATCCATATTGGCAACATCCACAAAATCGAGGGCAGCTACTTTTGGGTCGATGTTGCGCGGTACAGAGAGATCAAGCATTACTTTAAACTTTGGCCTCTCCATGGAAACCTGCATGTGTTCTGGGCGGATGATTGGTTCGTTTGCACCGGTTGCAACGATTACGAGATCAGCATCTGCAATCTGCTCGGGCAAATTCTCCATGTCTGCCACCTCAAGATTAAATTTATCGGCAACAAATTCAGCCCGATCGCGGGTACGGTTGATCAGTGTGAGTTTACTTGCACCCAGATTCACAAGGTTTTTACAGGTAACCTTCCCGATTTTTCCGGTGCCAACCAATAAAATGTTCTTATTGACAAGATTTTCAAACGTTCTGAGGGCAAATTTTACGGCCGCATAGGCTACAGTTGCGGCTCCTTGCCCCAGGGACGTTTCGTTTCGTGAGCGTTTGTGGGCTCTGAATACATGCTGAATCAAACGGTGTAATTCGCCCGAAACCATCCCTACTTCTGAAGAGAGTTCATACCCTTCTTTCACCTGCTTTACAATCTGAAGATCTCCCAAAATTTGAGAGTCGAGACCGGTTGCTACTTTGAAAAGATGATTGATGGCGCGTTGTCCTTCCAGCTCAAAACCATACTCATGAAAATCGTCCAGGCTGCCGTTGCTGTAGGTTGTTAGCAGCCGTATTAATTCACTTGCTGTAGTTTTGTGGGCAAAAACTTCTGTTCTGTTACAGGTTGAAACGATAAACATGCTGTCGATTCCTTCCCTTCGTGCACCTTCCAGCATTTTAATTTTGCTTTGAGTGTCGAGGCTGAATCGTTCACGTATTTCAACCGGGGCATCCCAGTGGTTAATGCCAATTATTGTAAAATCCTGAATTGTTGGATGAACCATCCTCTATGCAGTAACTGCTTTATTTGATTCTTTCTGTTCCCATCGAACGGCTACTTCCGGAATCTCATGCTTGAGGCAGTTTAATGTCTCCTCAGCAAGAGCTTTAATATAATCCGGGTGGTCATTCAGTCCGTTCATCACCTTGTAATTCTCAAATTCGAATCCCTCTTCTTCCATATCCTCAACCAGTTCCACACCAAGCTCATAAAGTGTTTCAATGTGGTCGGTCACAAATGCAATAGGCACCATCAAAAAGTTTTTAATACCGTACTCAAGATGTCTTTGAACCAGCTCTTCTGTGTTTGGCTGTGTCCATTTCTGTGGGCCTACTCTCGATTGAAAACTGAGCCAGTACGGATTTTTTTCTTCTCTTCGGGCCATTACAGCTTCCATAGTCTCTTTAATTTCTACGGTATACGGGTCGCCGCTGCGTACTTCGAGCAGAGGGGTGCCGTGCGCACTAAATATAAAATGTGTTTTGCGGCGGGTATCCTCATCCATTTCTTCAAGAGCCTCATCAATGCGCGAATTGATCGATTTCAGGTAGCTCTCGTTAAGATAATAATTCTTTACATGAAACTCTTTCCAGGGCTTTTTGCCTTCCGGAAATTTGGTTTTTAGAACAGTCTCCCAGTCACGAAAACTGCTTCCGGTTGTTGTCCATGAAAATTGCGGATAGAGGGGCATCAGTACAGTGTGGGTGATGCCGTCTTCCACCATATCATCCATTACCTGGTCGGCAAAAGGCAGCCAGTAACGCATGCATGTGTACACGCGAACCTCATGCTCGGGGAGAATTGTCTTAAAGTATTTTTCAAGGGTGCGGCGCTGTGCTTCTGTAAGCCCGTTTATGGGTGAGCAGCAATCAGATACTACTTTATTTTGCCTGTTGAAGCAGTGTTTGCTTCCGGTACAACCTTTTGGGCAGCCATTTATCTCTTTGTAATCTTCAGCCACATTTGGTGCCCTGAATTTTGAAATTACGTTGGCAAAAAGCTTTTGAAAAGAACCACCGCCAAGCTTGATGATATCCTCATCAGAGAAGAGATTCTTCAGGAAAATCCGAACATTATCTTCGTGAGTGGGACCGCCAAGATTCATTAAAACAACACCGATTCGCATAATACTTATTTTAGCCGCTGTGGATAGATTTACAACAGTGTAAAAAACAGCTTTTATATGAAGTAAACGTGAAGGCTGGCTGGCGATTTTAAGCCCGGTTTGTGCCTGGATAACTACGCTTTTGGCAGTGTAAACCAGAATTTCGATCCATCACCGGGTGTGCTCTCAACATGAATTTCAGAACTGTGGGCATTAAGAATACTCTTTACAACGGAGAGTCCCAAGCCGGTTCCGCCCTTGTCTCGTGACCGGGCTTTATCCGTTCGGTAGAAACGGTCAAACAGGCGCTCCAGGTGATCCTCCGATATTCCGATACCGGTATCCTGCACTTCAACCAAAATCTCTCCGTTTTCTTCTTTTGCACTCATTTTTATGGTACCGCTGTTGGTGAACTTTATCGCATTAGAAACCAAGTTTTCAAGTACTTGTTCAATTTTATCAGGATCAGCCTCCACATCGAATGAGTGTCCGGATGCTTCGAGTTTCAGCCCTTTTTCCGAAGCTTCAGATTCATATAACTCGGCAATCATCTGTATGGCTTGATTGACATCAAACCTCTTTTTCTGGATGAATTGGTCGTCGGAATCGTAACGCTGCAGGGTTACAAGATCCTTGAAAAGGCGATTTATCCGATGCGTTTGGCGCTCAGCGGTAAGCAGATATTTTTTTCGCTGATCTTCATTAAGCTCACTTAACTGCATCATTTCGATTGAGCCGGCAATTGTATGTAGGGGATTGCGAATTTCGTGAGTTATATCCGCAAAGAATTGAGCCTGTTTTTGATAGAGTTTTTTCAGTTCAATGTTGTCAGCCCGTAATTTCTCTGCCATGCGGTTCAGGGATTCTGCAAGTGTGCCAAACTCATCATTTCGATCCAGATTCAGGCTTTTACTTGTGTTGCCGCCCGCAATTTCTCTGGCAGCCGATTCAAGCTGAAGGATAGGTTTTGAAATATATCGCGAAAATGTAATACTAACGATAAGTACAAGCCCTATTGAAATGAACATTCCCGTATAGATAATCCACCGGATAGTTTTAATCGGTTCATAAATCTGTTCTTTCGAAATACTTACCTGCAGATATTTGGCGGGATTGTGGATGGTTTCGAGGCCCACATAACTGGTGAGACGTTCACCGGCGGCATCGTTCAGTAGAAGCGAACCTTGTGTGTTGCGAACCAAAGATGCAATATTTTCATCAATCGTTTCATTTGCCTGCAGCTCCTGGTAGTACGGTACATCTGCAAACAGCAGGCCGTTTTCATCGTAAATGGCAAGGCGATAGCCCGATGTTCGGGCGGCTTCATTTAAATTGGTTTCGAAATCTTCATCAATCCGTAAATTTTGTATGGTGATGGCCAGCCATTCGGTATCATTGATGATCTGCTGTTCACCTTCGGTGAGAAGGTAGTTTCGAATAAACAGGATAGAGTAACTGCTGATGGCTGTGATTCCGAAAATCAGCAGCAGAATAAACGTCCAGGCAAGTTTTGCGCGTATGCTCATGCCGGCAGCAGATCACGGTTCATCCCGTAACCGATCCCGCGATAAGTCTTAATCAGGTCGGAAGCTTCACCCAGTTTAAGGCGCAGATTTTTGATATGAACATCTACGGTTCGGTCGAACACAAACTTGTCATCTCCACCGATGTGTTCCAGAATTTCCTGCCTGCTGTAAACACGCTTCGGATTTTGAAAGAATAGTTCAACCAGTGCATATTCGGTTGAGGTGAGATCGATTCTGCTCTCTTTAAAGTAGAGGTCTTTCCCGTTGATGTCGAGAAGCAGGTCACTATGCTGAATCCATTTGCTGTTTTGTGGCTGCTGGCGCCGAAGGAGTGATTCAACATGGGCTTTCACAAGTTTGAGGCTGGCCGGTTTTGATATATAATCATCGGCACCGAGTTCAAGCCCTTCAATTTCATCCATCTCTTTATCTTTGGCTGTGAGAAAAATAACCGGAATATCTTTTAATACCGGATGCTTGCGTATCACCCTGCAAATCTCCTTACCGTCCACATGTGGCACCATAATATCAAGCACTGCCAGGTGGATGTCACCAGCGCGGCTTTCTATCATTTCTAATGCTTTTTTGCCATCGTGCACAAGCAAAACATTAAAACCGTTCATTTCCAGGAAGTTGGCAAGCATCTCTGCCGGTTCAACTTCATCTTCAACCAGCAATACGGTATGTTTGGGAATCATAAAAAGGAGACTATCTGATTAAAACAGTTGGATTCAGTAAATTTTATCTAAAATAATGAATTGATGGCCAAATTTTTTACCATCTGTAGATTATGACATCTATTCTGAATGTAAAACGATTTCGAAACGGAAACAGGTAAAAGTTTACTTTGATGGATATCCAAAAAAAAGTGGTATGGATTACAGGAGCATCGTCCGGAATTGGCGAAGCGTTAGCATATGAGTTTAACAAAAGGGGTGCGCTAATCATTCTGTCGTCTCGCCGTGAAAGTGAACTTGAGCGGGTAAAAGAGGCGTGTATAGAGGCTGAAGAGAGAGTAAAAATTCTACCACTTGATCTTGCCGATGCAAATTCAATTGAGAAAAAAGCTGAAGAAGCCCGGAACCTGTTTGGCAGCATAGATATGCTGATTAACAACGGGGGAATCAGCCAGCGGGCTTTCGCTGTGGATTCAACCATGGAGACAATCCGTAAAGTGATGGAGGTTAATTTTTTTGGTACGGTTGCCCTCACAAAAGCTGTGCTTCCTGGTATGATTGAGCAAAAATCCGGTCATATTGTTGTAATCTCGAGTGTGATGGGTAAACTTGGAACAAAGCACCGCTCAGCCTATGCCGCGTCTAAACATTCCCTTCATGGGTGGTTCGATTGCCTGCGACAGGAGATGTATGAGCATGACATTCACGTAACGCTGGTCTGCCCCGGTTTTGTGAAAACAAATGTTACCGTAAATGCGCTTACCGCTGAAGGGGATACCTACAACAAGATGGACGATGCCCAAAAAACAGCCATGAGTGCCGAAGAGTTTGCCCGGAAACTGATGCCAAAACTGGCTAAGCTGAAAGAAGAAGTGTATATAGGTGGTTACGAAATTCTTTCGGTTTACGTGAAGAGATTGTCCCCCAGATTACTCAATAAAATTTTGAAACGGACCAAGGTTACGTAGATTTACATTTTAAGTGGTGACGAAACTGTCGGCTTATCTTTGCAGTTTATTTTGGTGGTAAGCAAGAGTACCTCACTTCTTCCGGTAACTTTTTCTATCTGAGGTGGTTGCTCCCTCATTAATTAATTCGGCTTTTTTAATCGGACATTTTGATTATGCCGATAAATATTAGTCGTACAAAATATTGTGTTTACTTGCCTTGATAGCACGATTGGATTATTATCGGACATTACAATCGGCGGATAGGCTGCCGATAAATACATGTTAACTGCCCTAATACACAAGTAATCGTCAAATACCTTCAAGAGTTGTTGATCGTTGATTGATTACGTACATTTTCTTATTCAATCAGGTGAATCATGAGCAAAAATTTATTAAATAGAATTACTAGAAAGTCGGATATTTGTCACGGCAAACCTACGATTCGAGGATTACGATATCCAGTTGATACAATGCTGGATTTATTAGCTTCGGATATGAGTATTGATGAAATCCTGGCCGATTATCCGGATTTGGAGAGAGAAGATCTGTTGGCATGTCTTGAATATGCT
>SLGA01000239.1 GCA_007123985.1 Balneolaceae bacterium
GATGGAACTGACATGTATGAAAAACATCGAACTGCCGGTTACAAGGTAGCTACAACCAAAGGTGAATTGTTGAGTGGAGACGCTGCCACAGGAAAAGTACTCGGTGTTTTCTCAAACAGTCACGTTCCTTACACTCTTGACCATCTGAATACCGAAGAAGATCTGCAAAATGTACCTACCCTTGCAGAGATGACCGACCTGGCAACCCAAAACCTCTCAAAAAACCCGAACGGATTTATCCTTCAGGTGGAAGGTGGCCGCGTGGATCACGCCGCTCACAGCAACGATGTGGGCGGATTGATTTTTGACCAGATTGCCTTTGATGATGCCATAGGCAAAGCCATGGAATTTGCCGCCAACCGGGACGATACCCTGGTGATTATCACAACAGATCACGGCAATGCGAATCCCGGTTTTAACAGCGCACCTGATGAGAATTTTGATTCCATTGGGAATTTCCGCCATACTGCAAACTGGATTCGCAGCGGGTTGAACAGTGACAGTTCTATTTCTGAAATTCGCGAACGTTTTGAGTATGCTACCCGCCTGGAGATGGAACGTGAACACGCTGAGATCTATCGTGCATCTGCACGGGGAGAATATCAGGCTGCCTATTCAAGAATGAACGGAACCTCAGCTGTTTTAGGCCAGATTCTTGCCAATTATACTCATGTGAACTGGGTGGGAGGCTCTCACACTGCAGATTATGTGGAACTTGCCGCATTTGGACCGGGCAGTGAAGCCCTGGAAGGATTTGTTGTAAACACGCAGCTCTTTGATGTGATTGCTGAATCGGCCGGAGTGAAGGAGTACATCGAAGAGGCTGCTGAGGCATAAGTTAAGTTTTTTCTTTACGTTTAAAACTTTGAGGTAATCTTTCTGAAATCCCCGGGGTTCTGCACTCCGGGTTTTTAGCTTTATGTGTATTAGATATTAAATCATTGAATTTGATTACTATCAACTCCTCTTTTTACGAAGGAGGCTCATTTTTTGTACGCGCATGTGAATTTAGGGATGGTTAAAACAGCTCAATGGGTAATTTTTCAGTTTATGGCCCTGCTACTGTAGCTGCAACCAACCTCGATTTACGTGGAGGGGAGACTCTTTTACCAAAATCTTTTGCTGAGCTCACGTTCTTTTAATTTATCCTTAACGAAACCACCTGAAAGATGAAAACTAAAAGGAATCCAATTCCGGGAAACAGAAACCGATCTGTTATTCAATTTCTCATTCCTATCCTTTTTATTTTTCTTCCGATACATTCAATCGCTCAGCAGGTTGAGCCACCCGTAAAACCCAACATTCTTTTTGCCATCAGTGATGATCAATCCTTTCCTCATGCATCAGCCTACGGTACGGAGTGGGTGCAGACACCCGCCTTCGACAGGGTAGCTGAAGAGGGATTGCTCTTCAATAGGGCTTATGTTCCCAATCCCAAGTGTGCGCCGTCACGCTCCATCATCCTTACCGGCCGGAATTCATGGCAGCTTGAAGAGGCAGCTAACCACTGGCCGCAATTTCCGGCAAAATTCAAAGTTTTCCCGGAAGTGCTTGAGGAACTCGGCTATTTTGTGGGAGCAACCGGCAAAAAATGGGCACCCGGAATTGCACTCACCGAAAATGGCGAACCGAGAAATATGCTTGGCAGGGCGTATGATGAACATCGGGCAGAGCCCCCAACATCAACCATTTCAAATAACGATTACGCCGAAAATTTCAGGGCATTTCTGGAAGATCGACCCGACGGACAACCCTTCTCCTTCTGGTATGGGTCAACAGAACCTCACAGAGCGTATGAATATCGTTCGGGAATTGAGATTGGTGGCAAACAGATCAGTGATATAAAAGAAGTGCCGGACTTCTGGCCAGATGATGATGAAGTTCGGATTGATATGCTGGATTATGCATTCGAGATCGAACATTTTGACCGCCACCTGGGCCGGATGCTCCAAATACTTGAAGAGACTGGAGAACTTCAAAACACGCTTGTTGTGGTTACATCAGATAACGGAATGCCGTTTCCGAGGGCAAAAGGTCAGGCGTATGAAATGTCGGCCCATATGCCGCTGGCCATTATGTGGCCCGATGGTATCCATAATCCCGGACGAGTGGTGGATGATTTTGTGAGTTTCACCGATTTTGCGCCAACCTTTATTGAACTTGCCGGTTTGGGCTGGGATGATTCAGGAATGCATCCCGCTGCGGGCAGAAGCCTTACAGATATTCTTTTCAGTGATGAAAACGGACATATAAATCCGGAGCGCGATCACGTACTGCTTGGTAAAGAGCGCCATGATATGGGCCGTCCATACGATTGGGGATATCCCATCAGGGGAATTGTAAAAGGGGACTATCTGTACGTCCGCAATTTTGAAAACAGCCGCTGGCCTGCAGGCAACCCCGAAACAGGGTACCTGAATACCGATGGCAGCCCCACTAAAACCCTGATTTTGGATAATCGTACCACTCCGGGAATGCACCACTACTGGCAGTGGAGTTTTGGCAAACGGCCTGTTGACGAACTTTATAACATTGCGGAAGATCCCGGTTGCATCCACAATCTGGCGATTGATCCTGCTTATTACGAGCTGATGGATTCCCTGCGAAGTGAAATGTTCGAACGGCTCAAAGAACAGGGAGATCCACGGATGTTTGGGCGGGGCTACCTGTTTGATGCTTATCAATATGTAAATCAGCAGAATGTAAATTTCTATCAGCGGTATATCATCGATGGTGAGTATATACCAACCGGATGGGTAAACGAAACCGACTTTGAAGACGGGCCATTGATTGAACATCAATAAAAAACCTTAATTTTAGATAAGAATATTGCTAAGGCATTTCCCCTCCTTCGCAAGGAGGGGAGCAGGGGTGGTTCCCTTCACCTTTAGACTTCCGAGTTGAAATGTCAACTCATTGCCAATTTTCAATCACCAATCACTCTTTTTGGGAACACTTTCGCTTCGCGTAAAAAATGTGACAGCTGTTTCTTTCTTGAATTCTCCGGTTCAATTGAAATTAGTTAAGTATGGTTCTTTTATATCCAAATCTATAGCTCAGCAAATATGAAAACTGCTCGCAAAAACTCTATCATTCGATCTGCCTGCCTCTTCAGCTTTTTGATGATCATGATTTCCTGTAGTACGGAACTTCCACCTCTCGGAGAAAACGAGGCGATCCGCACCTACGTGGAATTTGCCGACGGTACCAACCGGGGAATGTACGATCCGGACGTTGAAAAAAGTGGCCTCCCCGATGAAGATTTCGACGCAACTACGGCGATGGTGATCAACTGGCATCGTTTGCCAGAGGAAGACGCATTCCTCAATGCCCGGCTGCATTATCGAAAGGTTTATCCTCAGCAGTCATCATGGATGGCGGCAGATGGTGAGTCGTATGATTTCTGGCACAGAGATGAGCTCGTAAACCGGGTGATCATCACGGGCCTGCAGCCAAACTCTGTGTATGAGTACAAAGTGAAGGAAGGTGGCTTGAGTTTTCATTTCAGAACCATGCCGGCTGATCTGGATCAGAGGCCGGTTACCATTGTTTTTACGTCCGATCATCAAAACCCGGGCTGGGGAGAGAACGCACATAATAACGCCAGAATGGCCGCCCTGCAACAACCGGATATGTTTGTGGTTGCGGGTGATTTTGTGAATGATGAAGGTGTGGTGAGCGAACAGAGCGCGGGCAGATGGGAGGATTATCTGAATACACTGTACGGAGTAAATGATGGATATTTTCTCTACGATCTGTCCATTAACGAGCAGCAGTTTTCAAAAACTGTGATTCCACATGTAAGTGTGGTTGGTAATCACGAAACCGGGGAGGAGCATCACATCCGCTGGCCTGCGGATCTTTATACGTCGCAGCCATCCTATCCGCAATTTGTGGCGGCGAACTGGCTGGAGCTGCTCTTTCACTGGCCGTTTAAAAGTGAAGGATTTTATAGTGAATACCGGCCTGATCATCCCAATATGAACCCGGAGCAGGTGATGGAAGGGTTTGGGCACGGGGGATTCGGCAAGCTGAGTTTCGGGGATTATCTGCTGCTCATTGGAATGGACAACAGCCAGAATTGGGAAGGTGAACCGGACAGAGGATTACGCGATTGGGAGGGAAACCTGATTACAGATCGATGGCCATGGTTCGAAACACATCACTCAACCGTGCGACAGGATCTTTGGCTCAAAAATCTTCTTGAGCCTGAAGGCCGGCCAGCAGCTGGAGAGCGATATACCCATATTATTCCGGTTTGGCACAGAGGATTGTTCGGCACAGCCCGGCAGAATATGACATTTAAAAACAGGAGCCTTCTTGCTGACTGGCTCCCGGTACTTTACCGTAACGGTGTGAAACTAATAAAAGAGGGGCACGATCACATCTATACACGAACGGTTCCCCTGGGTATAACAGATGAATTGCCCGAAAACAGCTACCTTGAAAAAGTGTTTTATGAGCCGCGGTCTCCCGGCTGGTCTGCCGTTTTTGATGAAACCTATCTGGATCAATTTTTTTCCATCAATACCATAGTCAATTCCACCACAGATGAAATTATTGGGTGGGAGTATGAGGGCAACTTTATCACCCCGAAAGAAGACGGGATGATAGCCATTGGCCATGGTGGCTGGGCCGGTGGCCGGCGCGCACCGGGACAATGGGGTGGCGGAAATGCCGGATTTTGGTATGTGGAACCTGAAAAAGGGGGAGAGTCATTCGGCGGGGAGGAGTCGTTTCACATACATATTGTACAACTAACAAGTAACGATATCACTGTACACGCCTATCATCCGGAACAGCTGGTCGCTTTCGAAACTGATGCAACACCGGTTTCAATCTCCACCTTTCGCAGTGAACTTTCCGCCGATTACTGGCAAGTCATCGATCCGCAAACCGGGGAGTGGGTGAGGTATTAGGTAACCAAATCAGAACAATAAGAGATAAATAGACTGTTAAATTTCAATAGTTTATCTAAATTCACCAGAAGAATGTATAAACAATTGTTAATGTAATATTTGTCATACTGATAGATAAAAATGAAAGCACTACATATGCACAATTAATTATCAATGTTTAACTGATTTCAACAGTATTTCTACACCTATCTTCAACTTTGATTACAATCAAAAAAGAAATAAGCACGTCAATCCTTGAAGATGATAATCCACAAAGCAAAGCAATCTAAAGTTATAATGAGCTAATAATTAGTAAATTAGTTCTATAACTGAACAGATTATTATTTATGACCCAAATCGAGCATGTTGTGTGAAATGGCAACATTTAAATGGTTGTTATTACCAGGTCATACATTATGTTGAGTTGGTTTTTATCATTCATTGACCCCTTTATTTTTATCCTGCCTGTAAATTTTTGGTACGGTTAAGTACTTTTACTTTTTGCCGGTGTAAGCAATTGAACCTTCTATATCTGATGGCCAACTATCGGGCATGCTAACATTTTGAAATTAGCTAAAAGCTGATAAATAAATGCTGTAAAGTAATTTGCAGATTACAAATTTGTGTTTGCTATTATCAAAAAAAGCCTATTAATTAGAGTAGCTACCTACCATATACCTTAACCTTTCTACCAAATCGCCGAATGCAAGACTTTACCGATACTATCTTGGCTGAAAAAATTAAGTATGGATGTGAGAAATCATTTAAGAAGTTTTATGACCGTTATCATGTTCAGCTTTACTACATAGCCAAACAATATGTAAAGGTTCCAGCTCTTGCTGAAGATGCTGTTCAGGATGTATTTGTTAAGTTTTGGATGTATCGGCACAAAATCGATTCAACCAAGTCTGTTAAGAGTTTTATCTTCGTCATGCTCAAAAATCATTTACTGAATCAGCTCAGAAAGAACAGGGAAGAGATTATATCCTTTGAATCGGTAAATGAAAATTCATTGCCCAGAAGAAACGTTACAGAAGATCAGGTAATTTACAACGAATATGAAGAAGCCGTAAGCCGCGGACTTGATGAATTGTCAGAAAGAAAGAGAGAAGTTTTTGAGTTGAAAACGTATAAAGGTCACAGCAATTCGGAAATAGCAGAACTCTTAGATATTAATATCCGAACAGTGAAAACCCACTATTATACCAGTACCCGATTTTTGAAAACCTACCTGAAAAATCACACTGGAATTATTACAGTTATCGCAAGTTTTCTTGTCTCCTTGTTTGTGATAGTCTAAACAATTTCAAAGTCTCAAGTGTCCACATAAAATTCTGAGTGGATCACCTACTTTTTTCGAAATTCAAGGTCTTATCCAGAACTAATTTCGTTAAAAGTTTCTCTCTCTATATCGGCTTCTTTCTAATAGCCTCAGTGTTCTTACTTCCGAGCCGTTTAAAAATATTTTCTACTCCATCTAATACTTTCACAATTCATCTGTGTACTTAAAGTATAGTCATGACATAACTGATTAGAATAATTACTTGTATGAACATTAAACTCGTTGAAAAATTCTTTGCCAATCAAACAACTCCGGGTGAGAGTAAAAAAGTATTGGAGTGGCTTGAGACCACTGATGGAGCTGATTATTTAAAAAAAAGATTCCAAAAAGATTCGCAGTTACTCGATAGGGATGATCTGCGATCACTTGTACCGGAACTGGAATCAAATAATCTCTTCAGTTCTATTGAAAAAGAAATTAACAACAGAAGAAAGATTTTATCACTTAGAAGAGCTAACTGGCAGGGTACTGTAGTAAAAGCAGCCGCAGCAGTATTGGTTATTCTTTCAGCCTCTCTTTTTGCCATTTCTCATCATCAGTTTTTGGAAAATCAGATTGTTGAACGTGAACCTGCAATTTTCCAGACACAGGATGAGCAACACCGAGAAATAACACTTAGAGACAGTACGGTGGTTCGGATGAATAGTAATTCTGAAATGATTGTCTCAAAAGATTATGACCGCGGAACCCGTGAAATTACGTTAACCGGTGAAGCCTATTTTGATGTGGCTCACGACCCGGATCAGCCTTTCATAGTCCATGCAAATCAATCCACAGTTGAGGTTCTTGGCACGGCATTTAATGTGCGATCTGTAACGGGACAGGATAATGTTCAGGTTGCTGTTATAGAGGGGGTTGTCTCATTCAAAAATAAAAAAATTAATACAGAAAAAAATAATCATTCGGTGATATTGTCGCAGGGGCAGTATGGATATATGGATTTGGCAGAGGGTTCAATAACCGTAGATGAAATTGCCATAAATAACTACCTGACATGGAAAAGTGGCCGATTTGTTTTCGACGGAGTCGCTTTAAATCAAGTCTGTCTTCAGCTTTCAAGATTGTATGACGTATCGTGTGGCTTTGAAGATGCAAATATGAAAAACTTGCAATTAACTGCAAATTTCTCTGACCACTCACTGGAAAAAACTCTCGAAGTGATTGCACTTTCGTTGGAGATTGATTTCTCCATTATGGGAAGTAAAGTAAACTGGACTATTACTAGTAATAACTAAATACGATCAAACAAAACCATTAAATGAAGAAGTGTTAATTAATAATAACTCAAAACATCTATAAATATGCCTGAATCTACCATAACCAAAAATGTAAGGAATAAGCTTCTTAGGAAGCTTTTAGGGACTCTATGTATTCTTCTCGTGCCTATTTTGGGAATACCAAATATGTATGCTGCCCAAAGTGAGTCTTCAAGCAAAGAGGATTTGAAGAAAGAGGTATCGTTATTGGCAAATCTTATTGATTCAAAGGAGATTGGAAAGGACGAGATGTATATTTCTGTTGAATTTAATGAAATATTGCTTGCTGACGCACTTGGTATTTTAGCGGAAAAATTGCGAGTTGGCATTTCATATCAGACAGAAGTTATGCCGGTAAAGATAGTAAGTTTGAAGAGAACAAACGCTCCATTTTATGAGGTGTTAACTGCACTATTTGATGGAACAAATCTTGAACTTGTTCTGCCTGCAAGTAAAGATGTGATCGTGATTCGAGAAAAGAAGAGTGAAACTGAAGATGATCTCTTTCAGGAAACGGTAACAGGGTCAATAGTGGATGCAAGAACCGGAGATGGGCTGCCAGGTGTAAATATTATGATTGAAGGTACAAGCTCAGGTACAACTACCAATATAGATGGGGAGTTTTCTCTTCAGGTTGAAAATCTTCAACAAGCATTAATTATATCTTACATCGGTTATCAGCGAATGAGAGTTGAAATTGACGGAAGAAACGAAATAAATGTTGAGTTGGCACCAGATACGCAGATGTTGGATGATATTGTAGTAGTTGGATACGGTACCCAAAGACGATCTGAAATCACCGGTTCAGTGGGAATTGTGACGGCAGATGA
>SLGA01000081.1 GCA_007123985.1 Balneolaceae bacterium
CAATATGATACGAACCGGGCTGGGTATGCTTGGGTACAACTCCGGCCACACCAGGCACAACTGGCTGGAGCACGCATTAACCTGGAAATCAACCGCGGCACAGGTGAGGCCAATTAAAAAGGGAGATGTTGTTAGTTACTCTTCTACTTGGAGCTGCCCGGAGGATGGATATCTGGCTACTATTCCTGTAGGGTATGGAGATGGAGTGCCCCGATCATTGAGTAACAAACTGAAGATCTTAATAGGGGATAAGCTTTACCCCCAGGTGGGAAATGTTACCATGGACTATTTTATGGTCTATCTTGGAAATGAAAAAGTGGCAACGGGATCTGAAGTTACACTTCTTGGCGATAAGGCCTGGAACGCTTATAACTGGGCCGAAAAGGGGGCAACAAACGTACACGAAATTTTTACGAACATTACGCCCAGAGTCGACAAGAGATACTCAAATGATTAGTTACCCAGGATTAATTGATGATACGGTAATATCATAAATCAGTGTATTTTCACTATACTCTGAGTTTGTGTTGGTTGAGGATGCAGTTCCAAAACCTTTCTCCGGAGAAACAACAATAGTTCTCTTTTCTCCCTGTTGCATTCCCAAAATACCCGCCTTAAGGCCTGGGGTGTAAGAGAGTAGAATGGAGTATTGAAATACATTTTGAATGGTGCCTGATGAACGAACTGAAAGGGGAATGGCCAGTTCGTTACCATTTGCAAAAGTACTAAAGATAACTTCTCCTTCATCAGTTCTGAGTGTCATGAAAACGGCTACTTCATCTCTAACGGTTACAAAGAAAGGGCCAAAACCCTCCTCAAGGTGGTATACATCAACTCCCTCTTCGATAGTAACAGGCTCAACATTTTCAATGTTGTACGCCTCAGGAACCGTTGAAAAATCAGGAGGTGGTATTCTGAACGGATCAGATGTGTCGCAGGATAATAGTATGATTGAGAATGCAATGAGCAACAGAACTGCTCTTACTGAAGATGTAAACATATGTTGAATCTATTTTAAAAAAATACAGACTTATAAGATAACTCTATTATTATACGATTGAAACCCGTTCTTAGTTTGTGTCATTTGATGAAGCAAATGCTTTTTCCATCTCTTTCTTACGTCGTTTTACTGCTACACGGCTCAAAAAGATGGCGAATTGGTAAAGAACAATAAGTGGCACCGCAATAAGAATCTGAGAAACCGGATCAGGTGGTGTGAGGAATGCGGCAACCAGCATAGCACCTACAATTGCATGGCGCCGATACGTACGCATAAATTCAGGTGTTAGAAGGCCAACCTTAGACAAAAACCAACTGATTACAGGCACCTGGAATATCATACCGCACGCGAGTGTCCACATTGCTACGGAAACAAAGTAGGCGTTTATATCAAACTCGTTACTGATTACCTCATCTATTACAAATTGAGTAAAGAACTGAACTGCGAATGGAACAAGAATCAGATAACCAAAAGAGATACCCAGGAAAAAGAAAAAGTTGATGAACATGGCATTGAAGAATGTTTTGATCTTTTCACCCTGTTCAAGTGCAGGCTCAATAAATGCCCATAACTGGTAAATAAAAATTGGGGATCCAATAATTGTACCAATAATCAGAAGTGTTCCCCAGTAGGTAAAAAACTGACCGGGTAATCGCCTTGAAATCAAGGAGAGATCAACGGCATTAATCGGCATAATCTGATACATGAAAAAATCAGCTCGTGCCGGACCGAGTATAAATTCTCTGATTAAAAAGTCTGAGAAAAAAAATGCTACAATGATTCCTGCTAAGATGCCTGCAAGACCTTTAAGGATTCTCCAGCGCAATTCTTCAAGATGGTCAAGAAACGACATTGCGGCAGTAGGATCAGTTTTTGGGGCTTTGGCTCTGGGAAGAATAGCCCCCATGATACTTCGTTTTGAGTTTTCTGTAGGTTCGCTCATTCAGTTGTACCGGTAGATTACCGGTAGATTATTCTATTAATTTTTATGATTGATTGTTTGATCTGTCTCTACGCTGTAATAAAATCGTAAAGAGGGTAGTTCATACACATAGACTGAACACTCTCTTTTACACGTTTCAGATTTTGTTCATCCGATGGTTTTTGAAGAACGGTATCAATAAGCCGTACAACTTCTGCAAACTCATTTTCTTTAAAACCACGCGTAGTGAGTGCAGGTGTGCCGATACGTATACCGGAAGTAACAAACGGACTTTCTGTATCAAATGGTACCATATTTTTGTTAACGGTAATACCGGCTTTGTCTAATGCTTCTTCTGCAATTTTACCATTCAATCCTTTGTTACGGAGATCAACCAATATCAGGTGGTTATCGGTGCCGTTGCTCACGAGATTGTATCCCCTTTCAATGAATTCTTCCGCCATTTTCTTTGCATTAGCAATAACCTGTTGCTGGTAGATTTTGAATTCGGGTTTTAACGCCTCTCCAAATGCCACTGCTTTGGATGCAATTACGTGCATAAGCGGGCCGCCCTGTGAGCCGGGGAAAACCGCAGAATCCAGCACTTCGCTTATATTCTTCACCCGTCCGGATTTTGGAGCTACCACCCCCAGTTTATTCTCCGTATCCTTTCCAACCAATATCATTCCACCCCGAGGTCCACGAAGAGTTTTATGCGTTGTTGTAGTCACAACATCTGTATATGGCAGGGGATCATTAAGAACGTTTGCAGCAATCAACCCGGCTGTATGAGCCATATCCATCCACAAAAATGCACCAACTTCATCGGCAATGTCGCGAAAGGCTGAGTAGTCAAAATCCCGTGTGTAGGCACTCGCGCCAATGGAGATCATTTTAGGTTTTACTGCTTTGGCTTTTTCACGGACTTTATTCAGATCAATTCTACCCGTCTCTTTATCAACACCGTAGAAAGTGGCATTGTATGTAATACCGGAGAAATTTACCGGAGAACCGTGCGTTAGATGGCCACCATGAGCAAGGTCGAGGCCAAGAAGTGTTTCTCCCGGTTTCATGAAAGCAAGGTATACGGCAGCGTTAGCTGAAGCTCCCGAATGCGGCTGAACGTTCACCCAATCTGCATTGAATAATTGTTTTGCTCTATCTCGTGCAAGGTCTTCAGCTTTATCCACAAATTCACAACCGCCATAATATCGTTTGCCGGGATATCCTTCAGCATATTTGTTTGTGAGAACACTTCCCATTGCTTCGATTGTAGCTCTTGAAGCGAAATTTTCAGAGGCAATTAGTTCAAAGTTTAAATTCTGGCGTTCAGTCTCTTCTTGGATGTATCCGAAAAGTTCAGGATCCTGCGATTTTAGTGTGCTCATAAACCGTTATTTAGATGTTAAAGAGTGAATTTTCTGAACTCTGCGATTGTGACGACCGCCTTCAAATTCAGCAGAGAGCCAGACTTTTAAAATCTCGTGAATTTGATCATGATTTAACTGGCGGCCTGGCAGGCAAATTATGTTTGCATTATTATGCTGCCGCGAAAGAGCGGCTACTTCTGTATTATAAACCAGTGCAGCACGTACATTTTCAAATTTGTTTGCAGTCATGCACATTCCTTGTCCGCTGCCGCAGATAAGTACGCCTAATTCGTGTTCCCCGTTGTTTACTTTTTTTGCAACCTGTACCGCATATTCAGGATAGTCGCACGATTCTTCATTATGTGTTCCGAAATCAACAGGCATATATCCCAGTTCTTCGAGTACTTGTTTAGCCAGTTCTTTGGCTTCAAAACCTGCGTGGTCGCTTGCAATAGGTATGATCATGTAAGCAAATTTTATGAATGGTGAACAGCCTTAAATATCTCGAAAAAAACAGTGATGAAAAAGCCGGTTTCTGTTTTAATTCTGGATTTATTGTGGTGCAAAATTATGCTGTTTGTTGCAGGTGAGTTTTATAATTAAGCAGGAAATTAAGTGATTCTCTGTTAAACTCTTCGGGTTTGTCAACGTTAACAACATGGCCGCTGCCTTCAACCACTACTAAAAATGAGTGCTTAAAATCTTTCACCATTTTCCGAACAGGAGGTAAGAACATGTGGTCTTCTTCACCCATAATATATAGTGTAGGTGCATTCATCTCTTTTTCCGTGAAATATTTCAGGAGCGGATTAACGTCATAAGTAAGCCTGAACCACTTCAGAAACTCTTTTTTGGCAAGATTTTTTGCTTCGTTTACAAAGAGGCTGCGCGATTCTTCATGATTTTTTTTTGGCATAATTACCCATGCAAACAGGCTGTAAAGCCACATGAAAGGAACAATTTTTTTAAAAGTATGCCCCATCCAGATAAGAACTCTTGACCGCACATTCATTCGAGTTATAGCGCCACACATTACCGAAGAAATAATTCGATCCGGTTCCATATCGGCAATTGTTCGAATTATGATGGTACCGAGTGACACACCAATAAAATGAGCCCGTTCGATATTGTGCTTGTTGAGCGTTTCAATTACATCTTTACTAACGGTTTTAAAGGTGTATTTCTCCTTGTAATACTTCTTCATGGTACTCATCTCTTTGGACTTACCGTGCCCGCGAAGATCAACAAGAAGTACATTAAACTCTTCGCTGTACGTCTTTACCTGCCTAAACCAAATAGAAGATGAGCCTCCGGCACCATGGATAAATACTACCCAGTCTTTCTCAGGAGAATTATGATATGCTTTTGTGGATAACATCTAACAATAAGATCAATTCATTACATGAATTTGGTTCAGGACATTTATAACGCCGTAAAATAACAATAAGATTCCCAACATATGCATCAAGTTTGAAATGTTTAATCAACGCTGCTACAATTTTTAAATCATTAACATAAATTCGGGTTATATTTATTTGATGCGAAAAATAGCTGCTTTCATTAAGGTTTTTCTGTTTCTAATGGCAACACTCACTATCTATGTTGTGTATGCTGTTCCGTATATCTTTATCAGATTATTCAGGCTGCATTTTGAACCTTGGAGAAACAAATGTTTACGATTTTGGGGCAAATACAGTACGGCTGTTTTGGGGTTGAAAATTACAGTTGAAGGCACTCCTCCTAAACCACCATTTTTTGTTGTAAGCAACCACCTTAGTTATCTCGATATTCCAGTTTTTTTCTCCATTATCGATACCACATTTGTATCGAAATCTGAGGTGAAACACTGGCCTGTTATTGGCATAATGGCGCGCACGCTTGGCATACTGTTTGTAAACAGAAGTCTGCGACGAGATGTTACCCGCGTGAATCGTGAAATTTCAGAGCAGCTAAACGACCGGCAGGGTGTGGTACTTTTTCCCGAAGGAATGACATCTCCGGGTGAGAAAATTCTCAGGTTCAGGCCATCGCTTCTTGAGCATGCCGCCTCAGAAAACCTCAATGTTTCTTATGCAGCCATTCGATACGAAACCGCACCAGATGATATTCCCGCATATAAATCTGTTTGCTGGTGGGGAAGCACTCCGCTTCATACTCATCTTTTTGGCGTAGCCATGACAAAAAAGGTAGAAGTAACTGTTCGTTTTGGTTCTGATACAATTCAGTCTAACGACAGAAAAGAGCTTGCACAAAAGCTACAGGAAAATGTGGAACGCATATTCATACCTGTTGTTGAAGATCTTGACGAGAAGTTTGAACCTGCAAAATTTTAAATCAACAGATAGTTGAAGCTGTTCAAGCAATCTTTCTTCAGGTTTTTTTTACTGATCTATCTTCTGTTGTTAGTTTTATCAACAATTGTACAGATTGTATTTCCTGAAGGAGAAACCAGGAATATTTATCAGCAAGAATCGGCAGTTTATGTAAACGGTGCTGAGATTCCACTTCAAATCTACAAGTTATCGAATTCCGATAGTGAGGATGTAGTCATTTTACTTCCAGATCAACTATCAGGCAGTCGGTATTTATTGCCGCTTGCTGAAAGGCTTCAATATTCAAGAAATGTTGTTATTCTAACCTTCCCCTCATATGACAGTAATGGAGTAAGAATAAGCCATTCTATACGCACCAGGGCTGAAATTGTAAGTGAGTATATATCTGAGCTGCCATATTCCCAAGTGCACCTTGCAGCACATGGGTATGGCGGCTTGGTTGCTGTTCAGTCTCTTTCCAAACAAGAGCTCAATAGTTCTGTTCGTAGTTTAAGTCTTCTTTCATCGTACGGACCTGTTGAGTTTCATCTATTAGGAAATGAGACGATCAATCGCTACATGTATAATCTGTTGTATCCGGTATCTTTCCTGTTAAAATATGCAACACCTCATTTCGGATGGTTTGATCATGCGATATTAAAGAATGATAACATCCGAACATTTGCAGAGATGGAACAGGCAGATTTCAGAGACAATGCTGCACATGTTGATCTTCCTGTACTTATAATTCATCCATTAAATGATAATTACGTCAGCTATCAAACCTCGGTTGAACTGCACAGAATTATTCCTCAAAGCACGTTTGCTGTGGCTGAAGTGTATCTGGAGAAGATGTATGATAGTCCAGAATTTTGGGTGGATCAGCTTGAATGGTTTTGGCGTGCAGTAAATGAAGGCCTGGCAGTTGATAAGAATAGTGCAGATCCAGAAAGAATAGAAAATTCCGAAAAGCCGTTTGATGCCGATACTGTGGAGTCGCACTCAGGCTGGCCGCTTCTTTTATTTATCGTAGTTATCATTATCCTCTCGTTTGTAAATGAAGACCTTACGTGTATCAGCACGGGGTTATTGGTAGCCGGTGGAATATTGGATTTACACTTTGCTATAACGGCATGTTTTATCGGTATTCTTTTCACAGATGCGTTTGCCTACTTTTTGGGCAGCAGGGTTGGGCGGCCTATTTTTCAAAAGATTCCCTTTAAATGGATTATTGATGAGAACGATGTGGATCAAGTTGAAAATTTGTTACGAATGCACGGAATGAAGGTGATTTTTGTAACTCGATTTATACCCGGTACACGATTACCAACCTATATTACAGCAGGTATGCTAAAAACAGACTTTAAGAAATTTTTAGTCTATTTTATTTTGGCCATAATGGTCTGGGCTCCACTTATTGTGATATTGTCTGCATTTTTGGGTCGGCCTATGCTGGGGTATATTGAAACCTATCAGGAGTATGCCTTCCTGATTATCTTGATTATTGTACTGATTATTTATTCACTCCTGAAGTTTATTTTGCCGCTTGCCACTGTTACCGGCAGAAGACGTTTTATCGTGAAAACAGAGAGGCTTAAAAAACGAATCTTTGGTTAATTGAGCATAAAAAAAGCAGTCTGTTACCTAAACAAACTGCTTTCTTACATGTAAGTTTATAACGATCAGTTAATTTATGGGAACTCGCACACCTGCATTTAACTGAAACTGATCAAAACCGCTCAGAAATAGCCTCGGTTCGGCATAGAGTTTTACAGATCCCAAATCGTATTCCAGTCCCGCACCCAAGCCGAGTCCAACTTCTGTATCTGAAAATGATTCAGAAAATCCATTGAAACTGAATGAGCTGCTGAAATAATGAATACCCAGTGTACCGAGTCCGTAAATAATCAGGTCGTTCTCATTATAGAATATATAATTGTAGTTGAAATTCACTTCAAGCGCTGTGCTCGATATTTCTTCACCAAAAAAGCTCTCATCACCAATGAGATAGTAAACAATATCTGCTCCAAGTCGCATATCTTCGTTTAATCCATAGGTACCGCTAAGCTGGATACCAATCTCTTCGATGTCAAGACCGTAAGAGATACCCCCACCAATTGAAATTCCCTGTGCTTTTACATTGCTGTTTATGCCTGCAAAAATCAGAGCAAGAGCAAATATGTAGGTTAGTTTTTTCATACTGTTAGTCTTATTTGGTTTACATTTATGGTTACGATATTTTGTAATGAGTAAGTATATACATATATCGTATTTTGATATGATATGTATTTCCGTTTTAAAAAAAAATCTAATAAATGAGCGGTACCCGGGATTCGAATGTTGAACAGGAGGTAAGGGAAAATGCCTCGCAAAGTAGTTTAGAAGATGATAAGCTGGTTTTAGCTGCTGTTGAAGGTGATCAGAACGCTTTTAAAGCGTTAATGGATAAATATCAAAAACCGCTATACTTCCATGTTCTGAAAATGGTAAAAAACCATGAGCAGGTTGAGGATCTTGTACAGGAAGCGTTTATGAAAGCTTTCAGTAACCTGCAATCGTACAACACAAATTACGCGTTTTCTACCTGGCTTTATCGGATTACCACCAACCATACAATTGACTACTTAAGGAAAAGGAAGCTGGATACCACATCCATCCATAATCCGTATAAAACCAGTGATGGTGAGGTTGAA
>SLGA01000311.1 GCA_007123985.1 Balneolaceae bacterium
CTGTTACAAAAATCTGATCGCCCATTGCCAGTACTGCACCAAAAGGAGTTTTTTCTGTCTTAGCGATATCAATGGCAGCTTGCATTAGTTTGGTATCGGGAGTTACATCACCGCCATTAAAATGATTGCTATCAATCATTTCAAATGCCTGTTCAGGAAATTGGTATAAACCCGGTGCAGCAACAGGTAACTCTGCTGGTTGTAGGCCACACCGTGGGCGCCGGGCGGGTAGATCCGCACATCCACATCTTTGCCTGCATTGGTAAATGCGGTTAGCATCTGCATCGTGTTTTGAATGTGTACATTTTCATCCATGGATGAGTGTACCACCAGCATATTATCCTGCAGGCGCTGCGCATGTGCCATTACAGAGCTGCTGCGATAATTTTCATAATTCTCTTCCAGCAAACCCATGTAGCGTTCGGTATAGATGGTATCGTACAGGCGCCAATCGGTTACAGGAGCCGCCACAATTCCTGCTTTAAAAACACGCGGATGCAACACCATGGTTAAGGCAGCCATATAGCCGCCATAGCTGTGTCCCCGAATAGCCATCCGGTTTCCATCAATCCAGTCGTAACCGGAAAGGTAGCGGGCTGTTTCGGCAAAATCGTACGCCTCTTTTTCACCAAGGTTCAGATAAACGGATTTTTCAAAATCCCGTCCGTAACCGCCGTTTCCACGATTATTTACATTAGCAATTACAAACCCGTTCTGCGCAAGGTACTGAAACCATGCATTCGACTCGAACTGGTTGTACACGCCCTGAGAACTCGGGCCGCCGTAAATCATCAGTATAAGCGGATAGCTTTTTTCTTCATCAAAATCGGGCGGTTTAATCAAAAAGCCATCCAGGTCCTGCCCGTCTGATGTGGTAAACGTGAAGAGTTCTCGCGGAGCATATACATAGCGATTTTTGTACTCTTTTACGCCCTCATTGTCCACAAGGGTTTTAAGCAATTCACCACCATTTTCTGTTGTTCGTATTTCTACCTGCGTTGGGGTGCTCACGTTCGACCACGTATCAATAAAAAAGCGCCCATCGGGACCCATACTGAAGGAGTGGCGGCCGGGCTCTTCCGTGTATCGAGCTTTGCCGGAACCATCGAACCGGATGGAATAAAGATGCCGCTCGAGCGGGCTCTCTTCAGTTGACTCATAATAGATCCTGCCCTGCTCAGAGTTTACAGCAAACACATTGGTTACCTGCCAGTTACCTGAAGTTACCTGATTAATAAGCTCGCCGCTGTAATCGTACCGATACAAATGTTTGAAGCCATCCCGATCAGAAATCCAGAGAAATTCCTGCCTGTCATCCGGAAAGAAAAAGTAGTGATCAATTCCGGCAAAAAAGTCAAATACGTCAATCCAGCCATCATCTGATATCTCCTCCATGATCATCTCTCCGCTGCCATCGATTACATCATGAAAAAACAATTTCAGGTGATTTTGCTGGCGGTTCATCCATACTACGGCAAGTTCTGCGGGGTTTGAGGTCCAGTAGAGCCGGGGAATTAATCCGTTGCCAATGTCGATATCCATCCAAGTGGTTTCATGCGATTCGAGATCAATCACACCAATTTTTACGTATGGATTCTCTTCACCAACTTTGGGATAGGGTATGTCGGTATATTCGGGATATGTTCCCTCAAAATCGGTTGATACAAATCGCTTTACATGCCGTTCATCCGATTGCCAGAATGCGATATAGCGGCTATCGGCCGACCAGCTCCACGCCTGAACCAAGCCAAATTCCTCTTCATACACCCATCCAAATCGCCCGTTGAAGAAGTGATCTTTTGCATCGAATGTAAGTTGGGTTTCTTCACCGGTGTTCAGATCGAAAACAAACATTTCTCCGTCCCGGTGGTAAGCCACTTTTTGTCCATCCGGTGAAAGTTCAGCTGTAAACGCCTGCTCAACAATTTTTTCGATGGTATTCGCTTCGAGGGAGTAGTAGTAATAATCGGCCGTACCGGAGTAGCGATAAATGGGAACAAAATCGGCTTGAAAAACGAGAAACCGGAAATCGGCTGACCACTGAAATGAGCGAAAATAGAACGGATCTTCACTATCCGGAAATGTGTAATCAGACGTGTCAAAAATCAGCTCATCCTCATCGGTTGCTGGATCATATGCACGAATCTGAATATCTCCGGTTTGAAAATTCTGCTCCATGTATGAGAAGCGATCACCTCCCTCAATCCACGTTACATTCTGAGGCCCTTGTTCCCCGGCAAGATTACCTGCGGAAAAGAGTGCATGTTGCAGGCTTTGATACTCTTGAAGAGCCTGTGCATTTACTTGAGTTGAAAGCAGAAATAAGAGTAGAGTAAGCAATAAAGAAAACGAACGAGAAATATTTGGGCGCATATAGTCAAAAAATATGATTTGATACAGTATGTAAGCGGATGAAAGAAGTGTATTTGAAATACAGTTCCAAAGGTTTACCGATTGATAACGGGCAACCATATTAATCGTTATACATCAAAACATGAACCATGTTCTGAGATATAAATCCGCATAAACGTATAATGTACAAAACAGAAATGAATATCTGCTGAAATGGTTAGAAACAACAAACTGCCGGCCTCACCCGCCTTTACGCAACAATCGTAAACCATTTAAAACCACCAGCAATGTACTGCCTTCATGGCCAATAACCCCGGCAGTAAGCGGAAGATCAATTAGAAAAACCCCCGCCAGAAGCATCACAATAACTGCTAAGCTGAACGAGATATTTTGCCAAACCACCCGCCGTGCTTTTCTTGTAAGCCAGAGCATATAGGGAATTTTTTCGAGGTCATCGCCCATTAAAACCACATCTGCCGTTTCCAGTGCCACATCGGTACCTGCTGCCCCCATGGCAATTCCCAGATGGCTCAATGCAAGTGCAGGTGCATCATTCACGCCGTCTCCTACCATAGCTACCGTACCTGTTTTCTTGAGCCGGTTCAGAACCTCAACTTTCTGTTCGGGCAGCAGATCAGCATGAATTTCATCGATCCACAAATCACCCGCGATAGCTTGTGCAACATCTGCGTTATCTCCTGTAAGCATCACAATTTTCCTGATACCCATTTTACGAAGCTTCACAATTGTTTTTTTTGATTGCGGCCGAACTTTGTCCGCGAGGGCAATCAACCCAATCGGCACATTCTGTTCTGCCACAAAAACAACCGTATTACCGAGCTTTCGAAGTTCTTCGGCTTTTTTCCGAATGCTCTTACTCCAGCCTTCAATCTGTTTTGTAAACATTTTAAGGTTGCCAACAGCTACTTGTTTCCCGTTAATTTCTGCCTCAACTCCCTGCCCGGGAATAGCTTTCATGTTCTCTGCTTTGAATGGTTCTGCATGGGTCTCATTTGCAAATTTCATGATGGCCTCTGCAAGGTGATGCTCGGAATATTGCTCGCAACCGGCTGCTACAGCTATCAGGTATTTTTTTGATTCTTCGTCTGTAGAGAAACGATCCGTTTTGGCATCATACGCGATCAGGTCGGTTACTTCCGGTTTGCCTTTGGTTAGAGTTCCGGTTTTGTCAAATGCAATGGTATCGATCCCCACGGCCTGTTCTACATAAGCACCTCCCTTAAAGAGCACACCATTTTTTGCACCATTTGCAATAGCTGAGATTATAGATGCCGGCGTGCTGATAATCAGTGCACAGGGAGATGCCACCACAAGAACAGTCATAGCGCGATAGAATGTGGAGTCGAACTCGTGGCCAAGGAAAAGCCATGGAATAAATATCAACCCTAAAACAGCTACTACCACACTAATGGCGTATCGTGGTTCAAATGTATCGAGCAGTCGCTGGGTTTTAGCACGGTTTTTTTGTGCACTCTCCACAAGATCAATAATCTTGGCAACGGTTGTATCTTTTGCCGGTTTGGTAACTTTAAGCTCAATTACCCCGTTTTCATTGAGGGTGGCAGCAAAAACTGAGTCGCCAATTTCTTTTGTAACCGGAATACTCTCGCCGGTTATCGCAGATTGATCTACTGTAGTCTGCCCTTTCAGAATTTCACCATCAATAGGTATATACTCCCCCGGTTTTACAAGTACTGTGTCGCCAACCTTAAGCTGCTCGATCGGTGTAAGCTTTTCGGTACCGTCGGGCTTTATCAGCAAACCCTGAGAGGGGCGTAATTTTAAAAGAGAATGGATGGCATTACGGCTCTTACCCAATGCATAGCTTTCCAGTGCACCACTCAAAGAGAAGAGAAAAAGCAGAATGGCACCTTCAATCCATTCTCCCAGAACGGCCGCTCCCAGTGCCGCGGCTATCATTAAAAAGTCGATATTGAGCTCAAAATTCCGAAGGTGCTCAATGGTTTCTTTAAATCCATGATACCCCCCGGAGATATAGGCAATCACATAAAATATAACAGCGAGATTTTCCGGCAGCAGCACTGAATAATCTGCCAAAGCACCCAGAAGAATTGATACCAGGCAGATGGCAGTTAACGGTATTTGCCCCGACTCGTGATCGTGATTGTGTCCCATCGCATTCTAATTAGAGCAATATTTCGGGTTCATTGAGCAACTTGATTGTACCGTTCACAAGATTTTCCGCCAATTTTCTGTCGGTGGCCTCGGCGTAAATTCTCAAAACCGGCTCTGTACCTGATTGGCGCACCAATAACCATGACCCGTCCTCAAGAGTGTGTTTAATCCCATCGGTCATATCCCAGCCGATTACTTTTTTTCCCGCTATCTCGGTAAGTTTTTTATCATTGCAAAAACGGATCATCCCCTGTTTCTTTGCATCATCGGTCTGCACATCCCTTCGATAGTATTCATGATTTCCGAACTCATCAAAAAGTTCCTGTACGAGACTGCTCAGAGACGTTCCTGATTTCACAATCATCTCTGTAATTAACAGGCCGATATAAATGCCGTCTCTCTCCGGCAGGTGGCCTTTTGCCGAAACACCCCCTGACTCTTCACCCCCCACGAGTACATCACCCTTAATGATTTTTTCCGCAACGTATTTAAATCCAATTGGAGTAGTTTCTAAGGGTAAACCATACGCTTTCGCTTGTTTATTGAGCATATCAGTTGTGGAAAAAGTCTTTATAATGGTACCTGACAACCCCTTCTCATGAACCAGGTATTTTGCGAGCAGGCTCAGTATCATGTGTGAACTTACAAATGCGCCATTCTCATCAACTATCCCAATGCGGTCGGCATCCCCGTCATTTGCAATACCCAGCGAGCAACCATTCTTTATTACAAATGCGGAAAGATCGGTCATGTTTTGCTCCATCGGTTCAGGAGCTTTACCACCAAACAGTGGATCTCTATTCGCATGAATCTCCTTAACCCGGTCTCCGAGCAATCGCTTCAATAATCCGCTTCCGCTTCCATGCATCGGATCGTGGCCAATCTTCAAACCACTATCATTAATGGAATCAATATCAATCCGTTTACGAATCACATTCAGGTATCCCTCTGCAAAGTCCATTTCACGTATCAGCCCAAGCTTTTTAAGGTTGTTAAATGGCCTTACTACAAGCGGACTTTTAATTTTTTGCAGCTTCTCTTCAACACCATCAATTTGTTCGGGAGAGGCGGAACCTCCAAACGGGGCCTTGATTTTAAACCCATTGTAAACCGGCGGATTATGACTTGCTGTTATAACAATTCCGGTTGCATCGTAGTGTTTTGCCGCCCAGCTGATAACCGGTGTGGCTACAATTGAATCTGAAATGCGCACAGGCAAACCGCACTCTGCAAAAACCGAGGCTGCGTGTTCAGCAAATTCCCTGCTTAAAAAGCGGGCATCATACCCGATAACAACACCATTTTTTGTGATTTTTTCATCCAAAATCCAGGATGCCGCTGCCTGAGACACGATATTGAGATTTTCAAATGTGAATCCATCTGCAATGATTGCGCGCCAGCCGTCAGTTCCAAATTTAATAGGGGTCATAAATTTCGTCTTACAATTCAGTTTCTTTATTTTCTCCTGATCAGAAAAGTACGGTAACCTAATCTTTATATCTAATTCCCCAGGCATGATCTTGCCTCTTTTTATGTTACCGTCTAAAATCTTTATTCAAATACATACTAACCGTGATAAGACGATACGCTTTAGGAATAGCATCGATTCTATTTTTTATATGTTCATTACCATTAACTGCACAACAACAGGAACCACTTGCCGACAGGCTTGAAGAGCGACTAAAAACCGACATTTTCAATCTGGGATTCTTACTGCAGGCTGAGGGTGTTTTCTCTTTTGATGATGATGATTTCAATAGCGGCAGACAGTTTGATCTTGGTGCAACTCGTCTTGATATAAGAGGTAACATTGATAATGGATTTCTCTACAGGTTGCAGCTCGATTTTCGCCGTCAAACCAGTGTGCTTGATGCACAGGTAGGATACCGTTTTTCCGATAATATGCGAATAATTGCCGGGGCTTTTAAACCCTTTCTCAGTGCAGATCTTGATCCAAGCCCCGGAGATACGGACTTCATGAACCGTGCCCGGCAAGTAGGTGCTATGATGAACTCGAGAGAGATCGGGTTGACTCTTCTGGGTGAACCGGGAAATTTCAACTATCGTATAGGTCTCTATAATGGTACCGGACTTGCCAGAAATAATGACAACCGTTTTATGTACACTGCTCGCTTCGGCTACACAACCCACCTGAACGGCGGCGCCCTTGAACTTGGCTTTAACGGCGCTTATGACGAAACCAGAATGAACAATGTTGGCAATACAGGGCTTGTCTCGATGGGAAACAGAGTACTTTACGGAGGGTTTATTAAACTCGATACTTCTACCATTTTTGGCACAGCTGAAATTCTTCAAACAAAGTTTGATGCACAGAATTTTGGGGGCAATGAAGAGACGATCACCGGATTCTATGCCACCCTGGGAAGTAATGTCTCTTCTAAAGATCAGCTTCTTATACGGTGGGATTATCTCGATTTCGATCTGAGAGATGACTCCTCTGATCTGATTACTGCGGGGTGGAATCATCAGGCTACAAGACTCATCAGCTTTCAGCTGAATTTACTGGCTCTTCTTGATGATGATGAGGATACTCAATTTGGAGTTTCCGGAGTGATGCAGTTCCAGTTTTAGCATGAAGTAAAAAAAAACCGGCAGTGCATTCACTGCCGGTCTTGTAAGTATCTGAAGATTCTTTTGATGAAATCCTCAGAATCCTTAACCCCACCCTAAGATAATCGAATTAACCGAAAAAAAAACAGGCTGAATTTGAAAGAACGGATACCAAATTTGTTGTATCTCGTTTTAAAAGCTTGTAATTTTGGAATCTTTGATAATTATCAAATTAACAAATCATAAAGGGCCCGTAGCTCAGTTGGTCAGAGCAGTCGACTCATAATCGATTGGTCGCAGGTTCAAGTCCTGCCGGGCCCACATTTTTCTCACCTCGAAAGCACCCTCCAAAACCACCCCTTAGGCCATTTAACGGCTATTTTAGAAGCTTCCACTCTTTTTTTAGCAATTTCGGCCGAATGAATCGTTTTCATTTTACAGCATATTTCGCGTAATTGCGTGGTACATTATGTGGTACACCCCACGCGATAGTGAAATGGTTTCTTGAATGATTTGGCGATCTTCATACAATCTACAAAAAATCAAAAAGCCAGAAGCGTTTAGCAATACACCTGATCTATTATATGCTTTACGTATGTATCTGACCGGAGATTCTGGGGCTAATACGGTTGTTATTACGGAAGTTACTGAAGATAATTAATTTATATCGGCTTTCCTTTTGGATAACTACGCCTGAAGGATGATTAAATATGGTTTTCATAGCCGACGGTTCATTTACCCTCTTTCCAACCGCTCACTTCACGCATTATAACTACTTACCCCATTTAAAAAAAGTACAATCCATGTGCATTTTGAATTGCCTATAGATATATCCCACACAAGCACTTTGCCTCCCGCTTTATAAACTTCAAAATCATCTAATAAGCCAGTAATGTGTCCATTTTTTATTTTTCCGGCTCCTGAGATGGAATATTATGAAGGTACCTCCCAAGGAAGTGGGGAAGCTACTGGGGAAGTAAAAAAGTAGTCAGCGCTTTATAAAGTGAGATGAAGCCATCCGAAATTCAAAAAAAACTGAGTTTGAAACACGATGATTATTTCAGGCTGCATTATATCGAACCTGCCATAAAAGCAGGATTCATTGAAATGACCCACCCGGAAAGTCCAAACCTTCCAAATTAAAAATATCGGCTAACTCAAAAGGGAAAAGTCTATATGTAAAAATTAGGGTAA
>SLGA01000188.1 GCA_007123985.1 Balneolaceae bacterium
AAACAGAAAGCAGCGAATCCGGTAAAGAGCTGGGGCTGCGTTTTTATATCGGGGATAACGCCCGAAATGTGCCTTTGTCAGACTGCAGAATAATTACCACCGATCCATGCTGGGTGTTTTACAATGGTACTATTACGGAGGTAGATACCGGCTCGTTGCCCGGAAGTATGCTCTACGAGTTACCTTCCGATCCTGTACAGATTCCGGCCGATGAGGTGAGTGCTTTTTTCCAGGATCTGTTTCCCTCCATGGTTGATGCCAGCGTTGAAATAGAGATTAACGAAGACCTGAAAAAGGAGCTTGAGGTAAAGCCGAAGCCGCGCCTGTATTTAACAGAATCAGGTTCGCACCTGTTTGTTACGCCAAAGTTTGGCTACCTGGATATCGTGATCGACTACCTAAACAACCGGGAAGATATGTTCGCTCCGGTTTTATCGGAGAATAGTGATGATGCTCTTCAAATTGGCGTCATTAAGCGGGACTTTGTTGCAGAGACTGAGTGGATTGAAAAGCTTAAAGATTCCGGTGTTGTGATTTCCAATACCGTTTTTATCCCTGAATTTAATCCCCTTAGCTGGGTGATCAACAAGTTACCTGATCTGGTAGAAGAAGGATTTGAGGTTTTTGGCGAAGAGAAGCTAAGGAAGTTTAAGAGGCCGCGGAAAATGACCTCAAAGTCTTTTTCTATATCGAGCGGTGAAAACTGGTTTGAAGTTGAGGGTGAGCTTCAGTTTGAAGAAGAGAAAATCAGTTTGTCAGATTTAAGGGATGCACTGCAAAAAGGCTCAGCGTACGTAAAACTGTCTGATACTAAACAAGGCCATGTTCCGGATAAATGGTTAAATAAGCTCTTAAAACTGCTGCAAATCTCTGAAAATCAAACGTCAAAAACGCGCATTCCGAAAATTGCCGTTAATGCCGTCGATGAACTGCTGAGCGATGCAGACGTTCTGGAAGCGGACGATCTTTTCCATGAGTACGCATCCCGGTTTCACTCCTTCGAAAAAATTGAATCCATCGGCCCGCCGGCGGGATTCAGAGGTGAGCTGAGGCCTTACCAGACGGCCGGCCTTTCCTGGCTTGAGTTTTTGCGGTCGTATGGTTTCGGTGGCATTCTGGCCGATGATATGGGCCTTGGAAAAACGGTTCAGGTTTTATCATTTATTCAAAATATCACGGAGCAGGATGGAAGCCCTCCCAAATGTTTAATCGTCGCTCCGCGGTCGGTTATCGAAAACTGGCAGGCAGAAGCTGAAAAATTTGTGCCAGGGCTCAGCACGTACATCCACCATGGAATTGACAGAGTAAAGGAAGCCGGGGATCTTCCGGATGTATCCCTGACCATTACAACCTACACCACCCTGCGCATCGATATTGAGATGTTTAAAGATATAAGCTATGATCTGATCGTACTGGATGAGTCTCATAACGTGCGTAATCCGACCGGAAAATCGTACAAGGCCTTAAAACTGCTGAAATCAAAAAACAGGCTCTGCCTGACCGGTACGCCTATCCATAATTCCACGATGGATTTATGGAGCCAGTTTCATTTCTTAAATCCGGGGCTTATTGGCAGTCAAACGCATTTTAGAACCAGCTGGGCAAAACCTGTCGACAAAGATCAGGATAAGGAATTGGGTGAAATGCTCAATAAAATGGTTTCTCCCTTCATTCTGAGAAGAACCAAACAGCACGTTGCGAAAGATTTGCCGGCTCTTACATCCTCGGTTGTGCATTGTAAAATGGATACAAAGCAGCAGAACGTGTATGAGAAACACCGGAAAACCTATTACAAAATCATAAACGAGTCGTTTGACGAAAAAGGGGTGGATCAGTCCAGATTCACGGTACTGGAGGGACTTACCAAGCTGCGGCAGATTTGCTGTGATCCGCAGCTGGTTAAAATTCGCAGCGCGGGGTCATCCAAGATTGAGCGCTTTCTTGAATTGGCTGAGGAACTTATAAACAAGGGTCACAAAGCGCTGGTGTTTTCCCAGTTTGTTCAATTTTTGAAAATCATTGAACGTAAAATCAAGCAGAGGGGCTGGAAGTATCAGTATTTAGACGGCAAAACAAAAAACAGGCAGGAACGGGTAAATACCTTTCAAAAAGATGACAGCAGCCTGTTTCTCATCAGCCTGAAAGCCGGCGGTGAGGGGCTCAACCTAACCTCGGCGGATTACGTTTTTATCATGGATCCGTGGTGGAATCCCGCCGCAGAAAGGCAGGCGATGGATCGCACGCACCGCATCGGCCAAACAGAAAAGGTGTTCGTTTACCGGCTGATCTGTCCGGATACCGTGGAGGAAAAAATCATACGTCTGCAGGAGCGTAAGCAAAACCTCTCCAAACAAATTGTAACCGCAGAGGCCGGTATATTCAAGCAGTTAGATAAGCATGAGCTGCTGAATTTATTTGGGTAAGCGGTCGGGCAAACGATTGCATGAACTCTGCTGTTAGCCTAACATTCGTGTTTTTTATAAATCAGCTAACAGAATAAATCAGTTGAGATCAGAACCTGTATCTTGCTGACAAATCAGCTGAATGTGTCACTTAAAACATTCGGATAACAATTATCACCTAACAACATCTGGGTAAATCAAGCCTGTGTCTGAAATAACTACATCTGTATCATTAACACCTGATTTTAACGCGCTGCCGGTTGCCATCTATCGTTGTAAAGCCGATGAAAACTGGACCATGAAATACCTTAGCGAAGGATTTCGCCAAATATTTGGCTTTGACTGCAAAGATCTGGTTGAAAACAGCAAAATGTGTTTCTCAGAGCTGATTCATCCTGATGACGTGGGAGTGACGTACGATCTGCTCCCGTTACTGGCTCTGGGGCATAGTTTTGTTCTGCGCTTTCGCCTGAAAACCGCTGATGGACGCTATGAGATGGTTGAAGACCGGGGTACCGTTACAAAATGCAGCGCAGGCGGCTGGATGGTTGATGGCGTTCTTATCCCGCTGGAGTATTCTACTACGACCTCTGCAAACATAGATAATGGAAAATCCGGCATAGACTACAGCAACCTCTTTGATATGATGCCCAATTTTGTATGTGTTATAAATGATAAAGGAGGACTCGAAGCTGTTAACGATACTTTTGTAAAGCAATTAAAATACCCGGCAGAAGCGCTCACTAAGCAGTCTATACTAAATCTTGTACATCCTGATGACAGCGAGCGAACGAAAAAGGAGATTGTAAAAGCTCGGTCAGGTGGAACCGTATTTAATTTTAGCAATCGTATTCTTAAAGCCGATGGAAATGTATTAACCGTATTATGGACGGCAAGCAGGTCAAAAAGGGGACGGGGTATTTATGCGATAGGCCAGGATATCAGTGATATACAAAAAAAGGAACAGCAGCTTCGGGAAAGCAACGAGCGTTTCGTGCTGACGGGTGAGCGCTGGTTGCTTAAATTCTGTCTTGGTCGCCCCGCAGCACAAACGCCAAGCCGTTATCCTACCAGTTTAGAATTTATACCAGACAACATCTTTCATCATTGCAATTGTAGCACTTTTAGGCTACACTGAATTAAAGTTCAACCAAACCGATTGTTATGTCTAAGAAAACTGCAACAGTTCGAGCTCGAATAGAACCGGGCCTTAAGAAAGAAACTGAACGTATCCTGGATCAGCTTGGATTGAACACGACTGAGGCAATACGCATTTTCTTTAAGCAGGTGAACCTGCAGCGTGGACTCCCGTTTGAGATGAAGTTACCAAATGAAATGACTCATCAAGCCATTGTCGATGCCAAAGCAGGTCAAAAATTGAAAGAATTCAATACCACTGAGGAGTTGTTTGAAGATCTGGATATCTGATGAAAAAAATATCCCGTACAAACAGATTTAACCCGGACCTATACGCAACCTCTATCCACTTACAAAATTATTTTCTTTTTTTTGTGTTTATTACCATACTATAGAAGTAATCAATCTTTATGAGAAAACTCATGATTAACGAAAAAATCAAAAAGCAAGCACTTGAACTTTCTCATCAGGAACGTGCTGAACTTGCACATGTGCTGATTGACAGTCTTCACCCAGAAAAAGAATTTGAATCGGAGGAAGCTTGGTCAAACGAACTTAAAAAGCGTATTGACCGGTATGAGCAAGGTGAGAGTTCTGCAAAACCCTGGAGTGAAGTGAAGAAAAATGCACTTTCAACTCCTGGCTGATGAGCAAAATGGTCTTTGAACTGGAAGAGGCAGCAGAGGCCGAGTTTTACAATATTGTTGAATATTACAAGCAATTTGATCACGCACTTTCCTGCGATTTTATTCTAGAATTTGAAGAGGCTGTCCAGAGGCTGAATAAATTTCCCAAAGCAGGCCATCCCTATCTGCATCAGACAAAACATGTTTTTCTTAACCGCTTTCCCTGGCAGCAAAAATCAGTGAATTTATTTCAGGATGAAAGCCCTAATGCCTTTTAACCTTGAGCTCAATATCTCCCAAAATAAAAAGACTTCTGCATTGAATATAGATCAATAGCAGAAGTCCAGTGTTAAAAAGCAGAGCTCGGGATGCAGAGCCCGAAATTACTGAATGGTATTCTTGTGAATTTTACCATTCTTCATGATTACAACAAAATTGCTGTCTGGGTCTCTGATGAGGTCGATATCCTGCAACGGGTTACCCTGAACAAGAAGTAAATCAGCATACGCCCCTTCCTTCACGACACCTAATTCGCCGGGGTACGGATTACGCTCACCGGAAAGTTTCAGGATTTGCGCGTTGTTTGAAGTTGCCATTACAAGCAGTTCTGCAGGAGTGAACCATTTTACCATTTTGGCTAAGTGGGCACCCTGATTTCTATTACCTGCCGGGTTAAATAACATGTCTGTTCCCCATGCTACCTTTACATTGTGCTTTTTTGCTAATTGAAATGCTCGCTCAGTTCCCTGCGATACCATTATTTGTTTCAGGCGTTTAACTCCGGTTTGTGGATTCGAAAATTCATCATCCAAAAAGGGCTGTAAACTCCACCATACATCATTTTCTGCCATCATAATGACCGTTTCTTCATCAAGCAGCTGGCCGTGTTCAATACTTTTAACCCCGGCTTTGATTGCCATTTGAACAGCTTGCGGAGTGTATGCATGAATCATTACATAGGTTCCCCAATTTTCAGCAGCCACTACGGCAGCACGAATTTCTTCATACGTGTATTGAATGGCATCAAGCGGATCATATACAGAAGAGACACCACCTCCGCCGGCTAATTTAATGTGACTGGCACCGAGCATCAACTGCTCTCTGACTCTGCGCGTTACTTCATCCACTCCGTCAGCTATAGCAGAAACGCCCATAGTTTCAGTATGTGATAGTGGTGAAAACGCTGTTCTTGGCACTTCATGCGGCATGCGAAAATCACCGTGACCGGCGGTTTGGCTGATCATTGCACCGGCAGGATAAATTCGTGGCCCGGTAATTAACCCATCATCAATGGCACGTTTAAGGCCAAAAACCGGGCCGCTTGCATCACGAACTGTTGTGAATCCTCTCATCAACGTTTTTTCAGCCTGTACGGCATTTGCAATGTGGATGTAGCCCGGATCTGCAATCATAGCGGCCTGCATTGGCATAGACATGAGCGATGCGTGGGCATGGGCATCAATCAGGCCCGGAATGAGTGTGCGGCCGTCGCCGTCAATTCGGGTAACGGTTACGTCTTCAGGAACAGATATAGCTCTTCTGGAAATGGTGTGAATTTTATTTCCAACAACAAGTACATTTCTTCCTTCATGCAAAGAATGAGACTCGCCGTCGAATATATTCACGTTTGTGAACAGAACTCCTGATTGCTGGGCGCGTGAATCAACAGAGTTTAATCCGAGTAATAGCAATAAGCAGAATAAAAAAGGTGTAGCAGCAGTTCTTTTCATAGATGTATTTTAAGATAAATGGTTGTTAAAATATAAACATTGATTTTTAAAATCAGTTCCCGAATTATGGGAAAAGAGTTATTCAGATTCTTTATAAATATTGGTATTTGATGCGCCATAAAGTCTTTGTTATACTTTCTCTGTAATTGAATGTATAACAAGTCATGTGCCAACATTGCTTTAGTGGAACAGTGCGTTATTAACAGAGAATTTCAAGATCTGATCCTGTTTATATTCGATATAACCTAATTGATAGCCGGCCTTTACCGTAAAAACTTTGCTGAATTGATCCGAGAGAGTTTAAATTATCGCTATCTAAGTTTTTATATTAATTATCAATAATTTAGGCTAGCATAACTCCCTAAAGCGCTTTCGCAGTTCTTCGAATCAAGCGGATGCAAGCAGCTTTGGCATAATTCCGCCGACCCTCCCCTTGCAATTTTACCCCCATCAAGTTAGTTTCGTATTTACACCATAACGAAACCAATAAGATTATGCCAAGTATCACCGTCAAAAATATACCCGAGCCTGTTTACAAAAAACTGAAGCAACAGGCAGAAGCTCAGCATCGCAGCATGAACAGCGAAATAATCGCCTGTTTGGAGCGATCTGTGGAGCCGAAGCGTGTTTCTCCCGATGAAATTCTTCGTCAGGCCCGGATGATGAGGAAAAAAGTCAAAGGAAGCGTGTCTGCTGAAGAAATCCGGGATGCGATTAATCAGGGCAGGCCATGATTGTTGTCGATACAAACATCCTTGCCCACTTTTGGTTGCCTTCTGATCATACGGAACTTTGCGAGCATCTATTTCAATGGGATCCGGAATGGGTTGCTCCTGTACTGTGGAGAAGTGAGTTCAGAAATGTTGTTATTCTTTACATGAGGAAGAATCTCATCGGTCTTCCAGAAGCCATTCAACTAACAGAAAAAGCAGAAAATCAGATGAAAGACCGTGAATTTCATGTAAACTCAGTTCCGGTATATGATCTGGCAGAACATTCTGATTGTTCCGCCTGCGACTGCGAGTTCATCAGTCTTGCAGAAGAACTGGACATAAAGCTGATAACCATGGACAAACAGATGCTGCGTTCATTCCCTGATCGATGTGCTAAGCCGTTGGATGTTATTAACTCATAGTATTGCCTCATGACGATGCGGCCTATGAGGTCGGTTTTACAGTTTAAGGCTTTGGGGCTTTGGTTGCCTTGCCGGTTATTTGCCACACCGTTAAGTAACAAAATAAAAACCGCTACAAAAGTGCCTCCAGAAGATTAGCAGTTCTTTTCAACTGAGTTATTCGAAATTTCTCCAATATTTCGGATGCTGCAATTGGTGGGTTTTTCAGGCTTTCTACCTGATTGCTAAATGCATGAGTGGCTACTATCGGATTTTCTTCAATGAGTGATCTCAAAAAAACATCCGGATGCATTGCTTCTACGTTATATTTGTCCAGTTCACTTGCCGGAAAGTCCTTGATGTTAAAGGTTACAATTAGTGCGGCTTTACACCGGAGCGCAGCAGCCAGTACGTGAACATCATCCGGATCAGGCAATTTCAAATTTTCAGCTAAATGCTCGTATCTTTTGACATTTGCATTAGGAAACGTTTCATTCATTAATCCACGCAACCGGGTAAAATTGCTTGCGTTTAGGTCAGGACGATTTTTTAGAAGACTTCGAATCCATTCCTCATTAATACGGTCTGTCCATCGGGGATTGTAGAGTTTTTGCAGTGTTAATGAAGCAGAAAATCCCTGAGATGTGCAGCATATAAAACGCAAGCATCCAGAATAACCGTCTTGCGCATTGTTTTTAATACAGGTTCAGTTTTTGCGACTCTTCAGAAAGTTGCTGCATTTTTTTCAAAGTAATTTGCTGCTGCTTTTCATCATACTTTTTGAGTTCAGAGAAAAGTACTCTGCGATGCCGGCCAACTTTTTTAAAAGGCAGCTTACCGGATTCCATTAATCGTATAACAAACGGGCGCGAAACATCAAGATAATCAGCGGCTTGTTGTGTGGTCATATATTGCTTCTCACTGAGAATTTCAGAACGTTTTCCTTCAGCCAGGTTTTTCAGAATAGTTTCAATACCGTCCAGCGCAGATACCGGAAACTGAATTGTTGTACCATCTCCTTTTACAGCAAATTCTATGGATTTTGCTTTATTTCTAAATTCTTTTGAAATTTTTCGAAAACTCTTTAAAGAGCGTTTCGCAAGCTCTTTGTCTGTGTCTGCTGAAATCTTCATCTTAAAAATTTGTTTATTTTAGTGCAATATACGAAAT
>SLGA01000145.1 GCA_007123985.1 Balneolaceae bacterium
AAAAAAAATTATCATGGATTCTCTGAAAGAAGCTGCAAACGAATTTCTTACACACAAAGTGATGGCCATTGCAGGTGTCTCATCAAAAGGAGATACAGCAGGAAACATTGTTTTTAAAAAGCTGCTGCAAAGCGGTTATACGGTCTATCCGATTAATCCCACAACCGACAAAATTGATGGTGTAAAATGTTACCCGAATGTCTCCTCTCTGCCGGTAATACCTGACGTTGTAATCATAGCAACGCACCCCGACGTAACTCCCAATGTATTACACGATTGCGGAACATCAGGAGTGAAACGTGTATGGATTCACAGATCTTTTGGTGCTGGCAGTTACCACCCTGATGCTGAAAGTATTGCAAGAAAGTATGGTATCAGCCTGATCCCCGGCGGCTGCCCAATGATGTTTCGTGATCCCGATATTATTCATAAATGCATGCGATGGTTCCTAAAAAATACAGGAAAAGAGGCTCAGCCATTTATTCAATAATCAGCAATTATAGTGGCATTTCTATTTACCTAAAAATGGTTATAGACTGAACGTTTAGCAGTATTGTTTGATTTCAGTTACTTTCCGGACTGCTAACAACCAACTACAGAGAATTCATTGAAGAAACCATTTATCGTCTTCTCGTTTCTTGCAGGATCTGTCCTGATTTTATGGGGCATATACATGGCTCAAACAGCATCTTGGGGTCTTTTCAAAGACAACTGGTTTATGACACTTACAATGGTGTTGGGATCTTTCATTGCGGGTGCAAGTTCCGAAGGTGGCGGAGCCATAGCATACCCTGCCATGACTCTTCTCTTCAACATCGAGCCTGATGTTGCCCGTAACTTCAGTTTTGCTATTCAAAGTTTTGGGATGACATTTGCCGCAATATGGATTTTTCTCTCAAAAATTGAAATCGAGAAAAACTATCTATTTCTGGCAGGTATCGGTGGCTTTATAGGTATCATCCTGGGTTCTTACACAATCGTACCATTAATAAAACCAGACTACGCAAAAATGATGTTTGTTTCATTTTGGCTGAGTTTCGGAATTGCCTTATGGGTTGTAAACTTCATAAGTAAAAGAAAAAGTGTGAGAAAACTCCCCGCACTCAAAAGGTCACAAAAAATTGAACTGATTGCTGTTGGTATTATTGGCGGCCTATTTAGTTCTGTTTTAGGGAATGGTATAGATATCTGTACTTTCTCATATGTTGTACTCAAATACGGTCTGTCTGAAAAAGTTGCGACACCCACCTCAGTAATGTTAATGGCCTCCAATGCAATCATTGGATTTATTCTTCATCTTTTCGTTCTCGACACGATGCAAACGGAAGCCATAAATTACTTACTCGTCTGCATACCGGTTGTGATATTTGGCGCACCACTCGGAGCCTATATAATTACCCTGATTGGCAGAAAAACAATTTCCTCAATTCTTATTTCAATAATCTTTGTTCAATTTGTCACAGCGCTTTTTATTATTCGCCCGGAAAGTGAGCTACTACTCTTTTCAGCCATCATATTTTCTGTAGGCTTGTTGATATTCTTTGTTCTTACAAAGAGGAATGGTACCTATCAAAAATTATAATATGCTGCGAATCATAAGAATGGCGATACTTGCAATGAGGGCTGAGAAACCTAACTGAACAAATTTTTGAGGTATTCGTTTACCAATCCACACTCCCATAAAACCGCCGGCAAAAGCACCCAGTATCAACGGTAGTCCGGTTCCGAAATCCACATACCCGAGCCTGTATCCTGTAATTCCATCTGGACTGCCGGCAAAAAAAGCGAATTGTAACCATCCTGATAACGAAATAAATACAATAGCTAACGACGAAATGCTCACAGCTTTTGTCATTTTCAACTTTAGCAGTAGATTCATCACCGGTACCATCACGATTCCACCTCCAACACCTGCAAGTGCGGCAACGAACCCTCCGAAACCACCGGTGGCTGAAAATTTCAAAAATCCTGTCTTTTCTGATCCGGTATGTTTAACTACATCGCCTTTGCTTTTACGATAAAATAAAAGAGCAACTACCAGCAAAAGAATAGAAAAAACGGCAACAAATACCTGTTCAGTGTAAAAGTCTGAGAGCACCATTTTTTTACCAAAATAGACGCCGAAACTACCCAATAATCCAACAATTACTCCCTCTTTCCAGTAAAAATTACGATGTTTTCGCTGTTGTACAGAACTACTTACCGATGCGGTGAACGTACAAAAAAGCGACGTTCCAATAGCCCAGGTGGCAGGATAAGCCAGACTGTAAGAAGTGAAAAGAAAATAGAGAATGGGTGTGAACAAAATTCCACCTCCCAAACCAAAAAGGCCGGCAATAATTCCGGCTAAAATACCACACAAAATGAGCAGCAACAGAAGCATCAGATTGTTAACTCACCAGCCATATAGGTTACGGCATTTCCACCGATTTCTACTCTTTCCTCCTTTTGAATACAGATCAACTCGCCTCCACGCTGCGATAATTGTCTGGCTATGAGCCTGTTCTTTCCAAGTCTTTTCGCCCAAAAAGGTGTTAAAACTGTATGTGCTGAACCGGTAACCGGATCTTCCGGCACACCAACAGCCGGAGCAAAAAAACGGCTTACAAAATCAATTTCTGGTTCATCAGCAGGTGCTGTAATAATTACACCCCGCACCTCCATTCTTTTGAGTAATATCATGTCTGGTTTGATCTCTCTAACATCCGTTTCACTCTGAAGAAGTACCAGCATGTCGATGTTCACTCCCGTATAAATCGGAATAATTCCAATAGCCTCCGGCAGCAACTTAGGCACCGGAATCGGTTTAGGCGGGTTCGAGGGGAAGTCCATAATGTACATCCCGTCTCGCTTAATTACTGTAAGTTTACCACTTTTTGTATGGAATGAGATTTCAGGCTTGTTGTAAGATAATCTTTCAAAAAGAATATGAGCAGATGCAAGAGTTGCGTGGCCGCAAAGATCTACTTCTGTCTCAGGTGTAAACCACCTCAATTTGTATGATCCATCCTTGAATTCAGAAAAAAAGGCGGTCTCTGACAAATTATTCTCAGCGGCTATCTGTTGCAAAATGGTATCATCCGGCCAATTTTTGAGAGGTACAACAGCTGCCGGATTTCCTTTGAACACGTTTTGCGAAAATGCATCAACCTGAAATATTTTCATCACTTTTTATTTTTAATGTAACGATTATCGCTATCGGGTTAAATTCTATTTTTTTGAACCTATAGGTAAGCACCCCGGCAAAACTACTATTTCAATCAAAAGTTCACGAACTTCCACAGATGCCCAACAAGTTGATACTTCACCCGGAACACACCCCCACTAAAATTGGATTTCAGTCCATTAAGGAGGCCGCAATTCGCAAAGCATTTACACCTTACGGCCGGGAGTTTCTTGAAAGTCTTCATCCATCCTCCAGTTTTGGTGAAGTAACAGAACAGCTGTTTGAAGCCTCCGAGTGGATGCATCTACTTCAAAGCGGGTCAAATCATCCCCTTTCCGTAACTGAAGATGTGAGAAATGCCATAAAGGAGAGTCGAATTTCCGGGAATTTACTACCACTCGACGATTTTGTAGTGATTCTTCAAAATGCGGCCTCTGCTAGAATCATTAAGCAGTTTTTTGATAAAACTGAGGCAGACTATCCAGCTCTAAAAAAAATCACATCACATCTTGTGAATTTAAAACCTCTGGAGGAGGCTATTAAACGGGTTATTACCGAAAGAGGTGAACTTCGGGATGATGCCAGCCAGGAGCTCAGACGCATTCGCACGAAGATAAACAGGGAGCGAAATCGCCTCCGAAGCACCATTATGCAGGTTATGAGACGTGCTGCCAAAGATGGGATGACCTCTGACGAAGGAGCTACTATTCGGAACGGGCGCATGGTGATACCTATTCAGGTAGAATATAAGCGAAAGGTACAGGGGTTTATACAGGATGTCTCATCCTCAGGCCAAACCGTTTATCTTGAACCGATTGAAGCTCTCCAGATTAACAATGAAATCCGCCAGCTTGAATCTGAAGAACAGAGAGAGATCGAGCGAATTATTCGGCAGCTTACCTCTGAAGTGCGCAAATATGCCGATACTCTCTTTGAAAATATTTTCCATATTTCGCGGCTTGATGCGATACACTGCCGTGTACAAACCGGGCTCGACATCGATGGCACGATCCCGGTTATTTCTGAAGAGAATACACTGGATCTGATAAGTGCAAAAAATCCAAATCTTCTGTTAAAAAACAGATCCCTAAAGGAACCTGAAGCTGTAATACCTCTCGATCTTAAACTTACCGATAACGAACTTGGCCTGATTATCACAGGTCCAAATGCCGGTGGAAAATCCGTAGCGATGAAAACAGCAGGTATTTTAAGCCTGATGCTGCAAAGCGGCTTTCCGATTCCTGTTCAGCCCGACTCTACCCTGCCGATTTTAAACGGGCTTTTTCTTGATGTAGGAGATGATCAATCCATTGAAAATGACTTAAGTACATTCTCTTCGCGCCTCCACTGGATGAAAGTGACCCTCGATCGTATGGAGCCCGGTTCACTTGTTCTGATTGATGAAGCCGGTTCGGGAACTGATCCCGAAGAAGGAGGTGCGCTTTTTCAGGCGTTTGTTGAGGAGATAATCAACCGAAAATCCAGAGTAATTGTAACCACACACCACGGTTCACTGAAAGTGTTTGCACACGAGCATCCCAGCGTGGTGAATGGAGCGATGGAGTTTAACCAGGAGAATCTTTCACCCACCTATAAATTTAAAAAAGGCATTCCGGGTAGCAGCTATGCATTTGAAATCGCTGAACGAATGGATCTTCCTGTTAAGCTAATGAAGAAGGCGCGTTCACTGCTGGGTGAAAACCGGGATAAAATGGGTGAACTACTGGTGAGTCTTGAGAAAAAGATGCAGGAATCTGAAGATCTGACTTTCGAGTTCAAAAGGCGCCTTCGGGAAATTGAGAAACGAGAACGCATCTACAGAGAACAGAGCGACAATACTGAACAAAAACGGAAGAAAATTCTCGAAAAAGCGTATAAGGATGCCGGTGATATTATGCGCGATGCAAACCGGCGTATCGAAGAAGCCGTAGAGAAAGTTGTACAGGAGGGACGCGAAAATAAAGAAAAAATAAAAGAAGCACGTAAAGAGATTGAAGGAGTAAAAAGAGAGATCTCTGAAAAACAACATGACTTTGAAGAAGAATCCGAACAGGAAATATTCAGAAGTAAAGAGAAACCCGAAACAGGTGACTACGTTCTTATTGGTGAAAGCAATACTTCCGGTGAGCTTGTCGAAGTCTCAGGGAAACAAGCCACTGTTCTGATTAATGGTATGCGAGTTAAAGCAAAATTGAATAAACTGGTAAAAACCAATCCTCCGACAAAAAAGAAAGAATCCCGTTTTAAACGGTCTTACTCTACATCCGGCGACCTCGACCTTTCAGTAAAGCCATCACTCGATCTGCGTGGAAAGCGTGGTGATGAGGCCATCAACGAATTAACTCTTTACCTGGATAAAGCTGTTGCAAGAGGGCTAAAGCAGGTGGAAATTATCCATGGAAAAGGAGAGGGAATATTGCATAAACTGGTGAACGAATATCTTGAAAACCGCAGTGAAGTGGAATCTTTCGAAATTGCCCCATGGGAAAGCGGAGGTACAGGCTGCACTGTTGCGAATCTCAACTAAGCAATCTATTATGAAGTTTTTTTTGCCCTTACTACTACTCTTTTTTCTCACAGAAATTGCAGTGGCTCAGCTAATCAGCTGGCGTGATTTAATTGAAGGAGAGCTTCCGCAACCGGATGAAAGAATTTACTATGGAACAGCAGAGCACATGTTTGGAGAACTATGGTTGCCGGAGGGAGATGCACATACTTCAGTAATTCTCTTTCATGGCGGATGCTGGCAGAAAATATATCCGGGTGTTGAAATTATGAACCATATGGCTAACGCCTTGAAGGAAGCCGGTTTTGCAGTCTGGAATGTAGAGTATTCTAGAATGGACCGGGATGGGGTTGGATATCCCAACACATTCCGATCAGCAATCTTTGGTTCCGATTACTTCAACAGAGTTGCATCTGATCACGGGCTGAGAAAAGACAGGGTAATAGTTGCCGGTCATTCAGCAGGCGGTCATCTTGCAACGTGGCTTGCAGCAAGAAACAATCTACCGAAAGAGAGCCCACTTCGAATGGATATTTATGGTGACATCCACGAAAAGTTAGAACTACATGGAATTATCTCTTTGGCGGGAATAAATGATCTTCAGAGATACAGTAATTATGGTGCATCTTCCTGCGGAAGTGAAACCGTAAAAAAACTAATCGACTACGAAAACAGAGGCAGCGATGCCTATCTTGACACATCTCCCGTTGAATTGCTGCCGCTTGGTGTACCTTTTGTTGAAGTTTCTGCAGCTTTTGATGCTCCGGTTCCACCATTTTTCGGCTACCATTTTGCAAATATGGCGAGATCCGCCGGTGATGATGTAACCCATATTCTACTTCCTGAAGCCGGGCATTTTGAAATGATTGCACCCTGGAGCGAAGAATGGCAACAGATTCTTAATCTTTTCATAAACCTGCTGGATTAAATTGCAGCTTGGTTTATCTTAACCATCCGGTTTTGTGAAATTCAAAGAACAAAAAAACATGCGCTACTATCTTATTTTACTCCTTACCACTTTAATATTTGCTGCCTGCACTGCCGAAGAAATCAACTGGGATTTTGATCTGCAGGGACATCGCGGAGCACGCGGACTTCTTCCGGAAAATACCATTCCAAGCTTTTTAATAGCCATAGATCACGGTGTTGATACAATTGAGTTTGATCTGGTAGTTACTAAAGACAGGCAAATACTGATCTCCCATGAACCCTGGTATCATCATCACATCAGTACAAAACCGGACGGTACACCGGTTACCGAAGAAGAGCAGATGGAGTACAATATTTTTGAAATGACATACGAAGAAACCCGACAGTTTGACGTAGGTAAGCGAGGACATGTGAATTTCCCTAATCAGCAGCCTCTCGAGATTACAAAACCGCTGATGAGAGATGCAATCCGAGCAATAGAAGCATACACACAAGAGCTTGAACTGCCACCCGTTGCCTACAATATTGAAACAAAAAGCAACCCGGAACTATACGGGGTTATGTATCCTCAACCGGATGAGTTTGCTAAATTACTTTTTGAAGAGCTAACTATGCTACATAAAGAGTTTGACCTATTCGACAGGGTTATCATCCAATCCTTCGATCCTGCAACCTTGATTGAGTTTCGTAAGCTTAATGAAGAAATTGCACAGGCCATTCTTGTATCAACCGATGACCCGATCGATACCTATCTGACTGCACTTGGTTATACACCTGAAATCTGGAGCCCGAATTATCAACTCGTCACAGATGAAATTGTACATGAAGCACATCAACGTGGTATGACTGTAATCCCATGGACTATTAACAATGTTGCAGAGATGCGCCGGCAACTTGAATTGGGTGTGGATGGTATTATAACTGATTACCCAGACAGCGCTGCTGTTTTAAGACCCTGAAATATGTATGACCGTAAAAGTGAGCTCATTCAGCTTTTAAACCTTCAGCCGCATCCCGAAGGCGGTTACTTCACCGAAACCTATCGGAGTGAAGAAAAACTTAGCGGTACTGAAGCAACATTTCCGGCAGGAAGAAACCTGAAAACGGGAATCTATTATCTTCTGGGAAGCGATGACATCTCACATTTCCATCGTATAAAATCTGACGAAATGTGGCACCATTACGAGGGCTCCTCAATCACCATCCACCTTATACAGCAGGATGGACTATATCGGGCACTTTACCTGGGTAAAGAGTTATCTAATGAGCAGAAACCACAACTCGTTGTACCTGCAAATACCTGGTTCGGTGTAACAGTTGATGAACCCAACAGTTATTCACTTTGTGGTTGTACCGTTTCTCCCGGGTTCGATTTTATAGATTTTGAAATGGCGGGAAGATATCAAATGCTGCAGGCTTTTCCAGAACACTCTGAAATTATCAGGATGCTTACAAAACCATCTGTGTAAACTGATCAGGAGCTTTTTAC
>SLGA01000139.1 GCA_007123985.1 Balneolaceae bacterium
GTATAAATGTACCAATTACCTCAGTCATAAAATTTGCAGGGTAGTTTCGTATTTCAGGTGCTGTGGAAAAAACAGCCAGTTTTGTTCCGCCATCTTCAGTCGCTTTAAAATGTTCTTTGTAGGCGATCCATACCAGTGTTGCACCTATAAACGCACCTAAAATCTGTGCAATGATGTACGGGAAAACCATGCCCCAATCAAATAAACCGGCAACAGCAAGGCCTACAGTTACAGCTGGATTTATGTGGGCACCGCTAAACTGGCCCATTGCAAAAACGGCAATGAAAACCCCCATTGCCCAGCCCCAGGTGATCACTATCCAGCCGCTGCCATTACCTTTTGTTTTATTTAAAATTACATTAGCAACCACACCCGCGCCAAATAGCATAAGAATTGCTGTACCGATTATTTCTGCAATGATTGGAGACATTCTCTTCGCTCAGTTTTAAGTTCTGTACTTTAAGGATTGAAACTAATAAATGATTTTTTATGAAATAAAAAAAATACCTTCTCAAATATTCAATTAAGATTGGTATGAAAAAGGACCAATCAAAAATGCAGTTTCACAAAAAAATCGTCCACCTCATCCTGATTGATAATCTTCGAGTCCGTTTCGCAAAACCGATCCCTCATTTGCCGGTGTTTTACAAGTGTTTTTTGATAAAATGACTTCAAAATTTCGATTCTGTCTTGTATAAATATCTTAGTAAATGAATGCTTTGATCGATTCGATAACTCATCAAAATGGCACAGTAGCGAATCTGATTGCCCTGAATACCAATCAATAATCAATTCGCTAAGATTGTCTGAAACACTTAAAGTGTCCGATTTATATGGCATAGTAAATAGAGAGGGAGCGAGATTTCTCGTGAGGCATTTTGGCAAAGAATAGACAGAGTTGGCATATGCGAATCGCATCCAGAGCAATTGCAACAATGCCCCAAAGGATTTTCTGACGGTCAGATGTCCTTTAAAGCACCCAAAACAGAATTCATCTGTTGGCTTTTCCGGGTGTTTCTTGTTAGCACCTGATTGGAAAAATCCATGACTTCTATTTTTTTGGCGAAACCTTCCGTTCTCATTCATTGAGAGACAAAAAACCAATTTCGATGGATACACGCGCAGGTGAATAAAGTAATACGTTTCAACCATTTTGTTGGCATGATTGTAAACCGGCCTGTGCTTTCTGATGAGGCGATTCTCTTCCAGAATTGCTTCTTTTTCAGTTTCAAAACAAGTAATCTCCCATGATGAAATTTCACTCAAAAGCCGCGCTTCTTTTCTGCTGCAGGAACCTGCCCGAATGCCCCGATAGTAAAAAAGCCGTTTACGAAGATTTTTTGACTTCCCTACATAAATGATATCTCCGTTTTTATCAAAGAATCTATAAACACCCGGAGAGTTCGGAGTATCACCGAATAGATGTTCACCAAATTTTTCTTTAAGAAATGAATTAGCCAAGAAAAGATTCAATTGAGGCATGTGAGCATACACTGGGTTTGTAGTTACTTCATACTACCAACACTGCATGACAGCATACTGTCATTACCCCAATTTTATGTAGTTGTTTGCTTTATAATTTTTTGAAAACTTCAATCAGAAAAGTGATGTGCTCTGGCAGTTCAGTATTAATTAAGTCAGCCCCTTTTCGAATATCTTCACGCGGCACATTGGCGGCAAATCGCTTGTCCTTCAGTTTTTTTCTAACTGATTTTGCCTTCATATCATCAAAACCATTTGGCCGCATTAAGGCTACGGCATTCATAAAGCCGGAAATTTCATCGCATGCAAAGAGATACCGTTCTATCTCACTTTCGGGCTCTTTACCGGTTCGCTCGGGTGCATGAGCGTTGATGGCAGCAATCACCTCAGCCGGATAACCAAGCGGAGGAAGAATTTCATGAACAGCTTTTTTGGGGTGCTCTTCAGGATATTTTTCCCAGTCAAGATCATGCAGCAGACCGGCTGTCCACCAGTTTACAATCTCAATTTCACTTTTCCCCAGCGAAATCGCATACGCTTCCATTGCATTAGCTACCATTTCGCAATGCTGCCTTAGGCTTGACGATTCAATATGGGCGTGGAGTAACTCTTCTGATGCTTCCCCGCTTTGTTTATGCTCAATCATACTTAAAATCTTTCAGTAGTTCCTGTGCTACTTTTCTGTTATACTCAAACGCAAAATTTTTGTAGTTAATCATATCTACAATCGTTCCGATAAAACACAACCCTGCGGTAAAAATATAGAGAATACCCATTCCAATCTGGCCTATAAAAAATCTGTGTACACCCGCAACACCAAATAAGCCAATAAGTGCGAGAACAAGAAGCAGCACCGGATCTCTGCGCCTTGATCTGTAGATACTGGCAAACATTTTGGCTTCATCCTCATCCATATCTTTTATCACCATGCTGATGTATTGCGATTCATCTCCCTCGAGTTCGGGCAGCAATTCAAAAATTCGTTTCATTTCATCTCCTTAGTTAGGTTGTTATTTCTTTTTATTATAGACATGATACGTGCCAGAAGAATCGGTGCTGCTAAAATCCCGGCAGGATGCATCGACACCGATGCGGTTACCTCTCCCCGAAACAGTAGTGCTACAGACCGCCCCAATCCACACCCCGGACAAAATGTAAAACCAAATTTATCGATAATACAGAAGGATGCCCGTTCAGCGGATGGATCAATTAAAGCCATGAGAATCAAAGCAGCAGCTAATACTGCCCACTCAAAATGCAAAAAAAAGTAATATTTATATGAAGGCGATCGCAATTTGTCGATTTTGTTGTTGTATAAGCGGTATTAAAAAAAGAATCCTATATGAAATCAACAATACGTAAGTTTTCTCTTAAAGTTTATTTTCTGTCACTCATTTTTTTCACGTTTGCTGCTGGTCTCTACTCTCAGGAAAGCGCATCGGATACGCTCACCGTTGTGCTTGATCAGATTCAGGTTGAGGCTGCTCACTCGTCTATCACAATAGGCAGATCTCCCGTTTCAGTGAGCTATCTGAACCGTTCCGATGCTGACGTAACAGCAAGACCTGCTTCAACAATGAACGAACTTACGTTTACACTGCCTGGTATTTGGGTTAGTAACAGGGAAAATGCAGCTCTCGGAGAGCGGATGACGATTCGCGGTATGGGTTGGAGAAGCCCATTTGGCCTGCGGGGAGTAATGGTAGTGCAGGACGACATCCCCCTTACAGTAGCTGATGGGCAAACTATCATGAATATGGTAGATCCGGCTATGATACAATCAATTGAGTTGCTCAGAGGTCCTTCGGCTACTTACTGGGGTAACAGCAGCGGCGGTGTGTTATACATGCGTACACGCCCCCCTGCAGATTCGCCACGATTGATGCTCAGAAGTTATGGCGGAGCGTACAACACCATGAAGTACGAAGCCCGCTGGCATGATACAGTTGGCGGGGTTCGGTGGAACGCTTACGGTTCATATTTCGAATCAGATGGATTCAGAGATCACAGTGCTTCTGAACTAATCAGAGCGGGCCTGTCAGCAGGGTTTGATCTTTCGTCTAATTCATCGTTGGAAACAAGAGTTGCTTTCTCCGGCATGCCAAAAGCAGAGCATCCCGGATCTCTATCAGCGGATGATGCGACAAACACTCCCTCTATGGCTTGGCCTGCTTTTGTGAATGCAGGTGCCGGTAAAGATTTTATGCAATGGATGGCATCCGCAAGATACCTCTACAATACTGAAGGAGGACTTTTAACTGTTTCAGCGCACGGCATTTTAAGAGACTTTAACAACCCGCTATTGCCCAGCGTTGGGTACATCATTGTTGATCGTGTTGCAGGCGGATCAAGAGCTACTTATGACTTTGAAAATCTGCCCTTCAACCTTCAGTTAGGCGGTGAACTGAAATTTCAGCGGGATGAACGCGAACAACGAAATAATGTAAACGGTAACCCTGGAGATCAGCTCAGTATAGACCAGATCGATAATGTCTTTACCCAGGCTCTTTTTGCACAATCATCCTTCGAAATTGACAGACTTACCCTAAACGTTGGGCTTCGAGCAGACAGAATGGTTTTTGGTGTTGATGATTTTATCGAAAATGAAAATTCAAGCCGATCATTTTTTACCATAAATCCCAGTGTTGGCTTGAATTATAATCTCAACAATGCCCGACTGTTTGCAAGCATAAGCTCCTCGTTTGATGCACCCACAACAACTGAATTTAAAAACAGGCCAGGCGGCGGTACAGGTTTTAATCCCGACCTACTCCCTGAGCGTACAATTGGTGTGGAAACAGGAATTCGGGGCACATCAAATAGCAGCCGACTTGAGTATGACTTTACACTGTTTGGCCTGAACATCACCGATCTAATCGTTCCATTTGAAGAGATAGACGGCGGCCCAACACTTTATCGAAACGAAGGCAATACCGTTCATTATGGCCTTGAATCCCACCTAAGATTCCATCCATCGCAGCGATATTCTATTGACTTGATGTACACATGGATTGATGCAGAGTTTGCGGACGGAGAGTTTGAGGGAAATGAAATTCCAGGTGTGGCACCTCACAGAGCCGGAGCAATGATCTCAACTCGAATTGGTGAGCACACTATTGGCACCGACTTTGAATGGATTGGTGAGTACTACACAGACAGTGCTAACACCACGGTAAACGAATCTTATTTTCTCGTAAACGGACGATGGTCTTTTGCCGGGCTAAGCTTTGAAAGCTGGAGATTACAGCCATTTATATCGGTTCATAATATTTTTAATCAACGTTATAACACTTCAGTATCCGTAAATGCATTTGGAGGGCGCTTTTTTGAGCCCGGAAGCGGCAGGTATGTTAGAGCAGGTTTACGATTAGATCTGTTCTGAGTAGATTTCATGAAAATGGAGGCTTAGAAAAATATTTTATCCTATTATTTTTCAATAGTTTTTACACATTTTATAAACTTTATTGCTTAAAACAATCCTCTGAATTATCTTAGCCGATGATGGTTATGGTTCTTGTAGTTTAAAACCATGCTGTTGTTAACTATCAATGGGAACTTAGTTGGGAATTTAATTATGGAAAACCGTGAAGTTGGAACTGTTAAATGGTTTCATAATGGTAAAGGCTACGGATTTATCACCAGAGAAGGTGGTGAAGATGTATTTGTGCACTATTCAGAAATACAGAGTGACGGCTTTAGAAAGCTGACTGAAGGAGAAAAAGTGGAATTCACTCTTGCTGACGGAGACAAAGGCCTCCAGGCAAAAGAAGTAATACCATTGCAATAATTTTTGGGCACCACACTGAACTTAATTCATTTTATTAGCACATCTATTTCATTGTAATGCAATGGCTTAAGCATGTTACTGTTGATCTGATTGCAACCATTGTTATTGCACTTGTCGTGTTTTTCGAAGAAACCCAGGTGCTGGAATATGTCCTCTATACATATACAGTACTAATGGTTTTAGCCAGATCTTTTACACTATTCAGCAGTGATTTCAGGCAAATTACAAGAAAGAAGGTGTCACAGGCACCAGATTGGATGTATCATCTCTTATATGCACTTAATGTATTGTTTCTTTCCTACGGTGCTTATTTTATTACTGCAGCCGCCTGGGTTTTCATTTGGGGAGTAGCTGCATATATCTCCCATCGAAAACAATTATAGAAAACAGGGATTATTTTTAATCCATGCAGAAATTTTCTCTTCTGTGAAATGAATGCCTTTGCATACCGTTTTGTTCTTCTGATAAAATAAATTTCTATGAGCAAATTACATCTCTTTTCAATAGCATTCATTTTGATTTCAGCATGCCAGTCTCAGGGACAGAATAGTGTTGTAACGGAAGAAGATCACATTCATTTTTTAAATCAAATCACTTATCAAACTGCCATGGCCGATTCAGCAAATAACGAAAAAGTAGAACGAACTGAGGAAGAATGGAGGCAGAGGTTGTCTTCCGAGGAATATCGCGTACTTAGAAATAATGGAACTGAAATACCATTTATGAATAAATACAACAGCCATTATGAAGATGGTATTTATCTATGTAAGGGGTGTGGCCAACCATTATTTCATTCAGAAACAAAATATAACAGCCGCTCAGGCTGGCCCAGCTACTGGGCACCCATCAGAGAAGATGCCGTTGACGAGAAAGAGGACAGAAGCTTTTTTATGGTTCGAACCGAAATTGTATGCAGCAGGTGCGATTCTCACTTGGGCCATGTATTTGATGATGGCCCGGAACCTACCGGTCTTCGCTACTGCATGAACTCTGCTTCTCTCCATTTTATACCGAAAGATGAACATGAGGATTAAAACTGATTTGTGATATCTGTGAATAACTACACTTTCATAAGAATTACGTCTGCTGCCTCTTGTTAAATCTCTAATTGATTCATCAAATTACATAAATGAAGTTCATTGAAATCATAGATCCTATTATCACAAAGTGGATGGCCAGGTATGGAATCTATGCTCTGAGGTTAAGTATCGGGTTAATTTTCATATGGTTTGGGGCTCTGAAATTTTTCCCCGGCTTCAGCCCGGCCGAGGCACTTGCTCTGTCAACCATCGAAATTCTTACATTTGGTTTCGTTGAACCGGAAATCGCTCAGTTTCTTCTTGCGCTTTTTGAAGTAACCATAGGGTTTTTGTTATTGATCGGAAGATATGTGAGAATTACAATTCTGCTTCTACTGGTTCAGATGGCAGGTACTATGAGCCCGATACTGCTATTCCCAGATGTGGTTTTCACTACACCGCCATTTGTTCTAACAATTGAAGGCCAGTATATACTTAAAAATTTTGTTGTAATTAGTGCTGCAATGGTGATTGGTGCCACGGCAAGAGGGGGAAATTTACGAGCTGAACCTGATAGCGTTTAGATTTACAATTCACTGTTTGTACCTTTAAATGGTACAATTCACTTAAATGTAAATAGTTAACGTAATGACGAATTCAAACCACCCACGGCGTGCGAAACAACTTTTTGAGGCAAAATTTGATCCCCGTTTAAAGACGTACAGTTATATAGGAGGCATCCTTATCTTTATCGTTACAATAGTGGGAATTGTGCTTCTTCCGTTCTGGCTGATTTTTGGAAAAGTTTATATCGATCGGTATTTCAACAGCCTTTTCTGCGAGTTAACTACTCGCGCACTTCATTTCAAAAAGGGAGTTTGGTTTCAGACAGAACGAACGGTTCCGCTCGATAAGATTCAGGATTTAACCTTCAAAGAGGGGCCCATTCTCAGATACTTTGGCCTGAGCTATCTTAAAATTGAAACCGCAGGCCAAAGTGTTCAGGGAGCTGCAGATATGTCTTTAACCGGAATAATTGATGCCAGAAAATTCAGAGAGATGGTGCTCGACCAACGAGATCAAATAACAGATAAATCTCCGGAAAGCATGCAAATTCAAACATCCGATGAATCCGAAATGATCCCAGTGCTCAAAGAAATTCTAAAAACGTTGAAAAATATTGAATCAAAAACAGGTTGATTACTGCTTAGTGCAGAATGGTTTTTGATGCAATTTTCCTGTTATAAATTTTAAAGAGAACCATCATCACACCCCATTGCACAAGTACGGTTGCAACCGAAAACGGGCTGAGTGGATTATACCAGGTATCCGGCGCAAAACTGGTGGCACTTAGATAAATCCACCAGCTTAGAAGCGTAACTACCTGCACTGGTATCACATATTTGATAATAAATACCCACCACCTACCCAGTTTTATTCTGCTCTCATCTGTATTAACCAGCGTTTTTCTAAATTTATCGGCGCCAAACGTAATCACAGCAAACGAGATAAACCCACCTGAAAGCATCAGGCCAACACCCCATACAAAATCCTGGTTTGCAAAGAAATCGAGTGAAATGGCTGATGGTAGTCCGAAAATAAAACCAGCACTGCAAACTGCAATGGTTGCTTTTTTTCGTGTTACGCCCATGTCAACAAATACTTTAGTGGCAAGTTCAATCATTGATATAAGCGAGCTGAATGCTGCAAATGTTAATCCAAGGAAAAAGAGTATCGCGAAAAACTTTCCTCCTGCCATATCGCTAAACAGTTGTGGCATCCACATAAATGTGAGGCCGGTAGACGCCGGGCCCGAATCTTTCATTACATCCAGAATTTCACTATCGGTCATTTGTGCACCAAGGGTGCCAAACACCGTGGAAAAGATGATAACGGCCGCCACTAGCGACACCATATTATTGCCCAAGCCGGTCTGAAACGCGCTGATGGTGATATCATCTTTTTTGCGCATATAGGCACCGTACGTGAGAATTAAACCCCATGCAGCACCCGTATCCCACGCATTCTGGGTTAGTGCCTCAAGCCATAATCCGGGTTGTTTCAGCGTAGCCCAGTCTGGTGTAAAAAGATAGGCTACCCCCGCTCCACTATTTGGCAATGAGAGAGCTTTGATCAGAGAAATAACCAGCACAAGCAGCAACGAGGGAATCAGTATCATGTTGATACGTTCAATACTTTTTACACCTTTCAGTATTATCAGCCCACCAAAAAAGATCATCATCGCGTGAAAAACTGAGGGCAATGTTGAGCTTTGAAATCCAGTCCATACCACATTGGCTTCTTCAACATTTTGTGGCAGAGCCGATATAATAGATTCGATGAGATAATAGGCACACCAACCTGCCACAACACTGTAGTAGAACATAATTGCCGTAGCCACAAAACCTACAAAAGATCCCATCCAGGCGAACCTCTCGCCTGCCATCTTTATGTAAGACCCAACAACCCCTTTGCGGCCGTTTCGGCCAATTCCGTACTCGGCAATGATGAGCGGAATGGACCAGATAAAAAGAAAGACAATCCAGGCAATTAAAAAGGCGCCGGCTCCATCTTCGGTTCCGTTTTGAGCGGCAATTCTCGGAAATCGCCAGATATTTCCCGTACCAACAGCAATACCAAGAACACTTAAAATGAGTCCCCATTTAGTCGCAAACCGTTCACCAGTCTGTTTTGTGCCTGAATTCATGTAACCGAATTTTTGATAATTTAATACGCACCGTTGATAACCATTTTTCAACATTTATACAACCGCCTGTTACATCAATTAATAATTGACGATGATTTTTGAAACACCTGGAGTTGGCTCTGCCTGAATAAAGATTGCGCTTTCAAAGTGTGATTCGGTATCTTATCATGTTCTGAACTTTTTTAGAAATAACTCATTCCGATTCAACGTTTACAACCATCAAAAGACGCTGTAATCGCACTGATTTTAAACGTAACTGTAAAAGCCGAGCATGAATTTTTCGACAATTTTCGCACAGCACAAAACGCGAAATGTTTTTTTTGCTACAATCAGTTTTACCTACGCATTTATCATTTATACTCTCACCGTAGCGCCAACAGCTTCCTTCTGGGATCCGGCTGAATACATTGCCATCTCACATACACTCCAGATTGCTCACCCGCCGGGATCACCTTTTTTTGCGATAGTTGGGAGGGTTGTATCCATGTTCATTCCAACCGATTATGTTGCTCTGAGTATTAACATGATCAGTGTTGTGGCATCTTCTTTTACAATCATGCTTCTCTATCTAATTGTTGTTCAGCTGATTACTGAATGGAAAGGCAGCCCCGACAAGATGGATTTTATGGATCTTGCAGGGCTTTATGGAGGTGGGTTGTTTGCTGCTCTTACATTTACCGTTACACATACCCAGTGGTTCAACGCAGTAGAAGCAGAAATGTATGCATCATCCATGTTCTTCACTGCTCTTGTTGTTTGGATGGCACTGCAATGGGCAGCTAATCACGATAAACCCTATTCCGAGCGATGGCTGGTACTCATTGCCTATATGTTTGGCATTGGTATTGGTGTTCATCTGTTGAATCTGCTCGCAATCTTCTTCGTGGCAATGATCTTCTATTTTAAAAAGTTTGAGTTCTCTATTCTTGGCTTTCTCAAAATGATGGGGATTTCCATCGTTGGATTTCTTACCGTTTATCCCGTTACCATTATATTCTTTCCAAATTTTGCCGGGCAAGTAGGAGGATATACCTATGGTTTGATTAATCCGTTTACTTTTGTTGTGCTCTTTGGCCTTGCTGTAGTTTTCATCGTGTATTACACCCACAAAAAAGGGTATCGCCTGGCTAACCTGGTACTGCTCTCTTATGCCATGATTATGATAGGCTATTCCAGCTATGCACTTGTCATGATCCGCTCGCAGGCTGAGCCGCCTATCGATCAAAATGATCCTTCTGATGTTCAGGCTTTTGTGAACTACCTGAATCGTGATCAGTATGGAACAGCCCCTCTTCTGAGCGGTAATTCATTTGATAACCGAATCGGAAACATCGACAGATCAACCGAAAAACTATTCCCGCGAAGGCACTCCTCACAGCCCCACCATCTTGAGTATTATGGTAATTTCAGTTCAGATCTCGATTTTTTCCTCGGTTACCAGGTAAACCACATGTACATGCGGTACCTCTTTTGGAATTTTATCGGGCGGGAGGCAGATATTCAGGATACCGGATGGTATTCGGGCTTTTCTGATACAAGGCATAAAGACAATGCGGCAAATTCTGCCTATTTCTACCTGCCGTTTTTGTTTGGACTGCTTGGAATGCTGTTTCACTTCAGGCACGACTGGCGCAGGGCTCTTTCTGTACTTGCACTTTTTATACTTACAGGCCTTGCTATCATATTTTATCTCAATCAAACACCATTTGAACCCCGTGAACGGGATTATGCCTACGTTGGCTCCTTCTTTGCATACGCCATTTGGGTGGGACTGGGGGCCACCGCGCTGATAGAAATGCTGAAAACCCCTCTAAAAAACAGTAAACCGGCTGCTTTTGCAACACTTGGCGTCATCTTTTTTGCCGTTCCGGGATGGATGTTACATCAAAACTGGCCCAGCCATGATCGCAGTGAACGCTTTGTAGCCCGCGATTATGCTTACAACCTGCTGAATTCTGTTGAGCAAAATGCTATACTTTTTACCAACGGCGATAATGACACCTTCCCTTTATGGTATCTCCAGGAGGTAGAGGGGGTGCGAACAGATGTACGGGTTGTAAATCTCAGCTTGCTGAATACAGATTGGTACATCAGGCAGATGCGAGACAGGCAAACACATGAATCACTGCCACTTGCAGTTAATCTTACGGATGAAGAAATTGATCAGCTCACTTCAACACTTGAACTTTATACTCCGGGTGATATTTCCATACCGGTGCATAAAGATTTACTGAACGCTGTTTTCGAAGCAAATCTCTCTTTACTTGAAGACACAACAACTACTTTTTTCAGAGAAGGTGGTATTCCTGCTGAAATACCAATGTCTCAAATGTTGCATAACCAGATAATGATGGCAACACCATACTCTCTACCCGTTGAAGAGTTGGACGATGAAGTACGATGGTATTTGCAGGGACGATCCGCCGGGAGAGATGGTCAGGGCAACGAACGCTTCTACCTGCAAACACAGGATAAAATGGTTCTGCACCTTCTTGAAAATAACATGTGGCTCAGGCCAATTTATTTTGCCAACACTGTTGCAAGGAGCGGCCAGCTTGGACTGGATAATTATTTTCAGTTCGAAGGCAAAGCATTTCGCGTAGTACCAAAACAACGAGAGGTGGGCCCGTTTGGGTTCATAGATCCGGAAGTACACGCAGACAGGCTGGGAAGTTTCCGGTTTGAACGATGGGACTCACCAACGGTTTACTTTGATGAGAATATCAGGCGTATGCTCGGTAATTATCGGTACGGGTTTACTCAACTGGCCGATGAATACATTAGCCGAGGCGATTATGAATCTGCCGCATACTGGTTGAAATTTGGTGAGGATAAGATTCCATTTCGAAAAATTGAGCATGACTGGACTGTAGCAACCCTGTATGCATTCCGCTACATGCGTGTTGATGAAGAGTTACGTGCCAACAATCTGGCATTCTTCATTGCCGGGCGGCTGAAACACGATCTCCGGTACGATATTAACGAGCTCGACAACGTAGAAGATGAAATCAGTGAGCTGGAGCAAGATATTCGAAGAGCGCGCTCAAGGGCTCAAACTGACAGAGCTCAGAGATTGCGAAACCGGCAGGACAGGCTCGTTAGAAAACGGGACTCCATAATGCAGGATGTTAGTTTTTCTGTAAGCCGTTTGACGATACTTCAAAACATATTTTTCGAAAATGAAGATAATGCCACAGCCGAAATGCTCCGTTTTGATGTAGAAACAATAACCGGCGGAAGGCTCAGCCTCCCTGAATCGATTGAAGAAAGCAGGCAGCAAATACGTCAGTTTGGTCTTGGATCCTGATAAAAATCATCGAAGAATAAAAATGAAATATCGATTTACACATACAGATGATGATTTAATTTAAAATCAGTAAATCTGATTGTATATTACACGTTCACACATTCTCAAAAACTGCAATTCATGATACACGAATTTACTGAAGAGAATATCTTATCCATCGGAAAGGTACTTGGCTGTTCACCTAAGAAAATTGGCGCTGAAATGTACCGTCTTGAAATGGTAAATGAAGAGGACGGCCGTAAACTTGCACTTGAAATTCAGCTGGGTTTAATGATTGATGACAAACCTATGAATATGGTTTCGGTTTATTCAGGAAGTACATTCATTCAGTTGCACAATTGCACAGCGTTTGTAGCCAGCGAGATGCTGAGGCAGGTAACTTTTTTCGGAAAACAGGGCGGAAACACCTCCGGATTAATCGTAGAACAGGGTGCCGGTTGCAGTATATATGCTAACGTCCATGATTCTGTATTATCCGGCGATTTCACCAAACTCCCGGAAGATGTAATGATGTGCGGAGTTGCACTTTCACTCACCGAGTCGCTGGATACAGATGACTTTTCGTTCGATGATGGCAACCTTTCCTGACATATCACCCGGGAACGACCTTCCAAAACTCATACTTTCCAACCCTTCAGGATTGCCCATCCCGGTGATAGAAGCAGAACTGGAAGCGATCATGTCTCTCATCGAAGAACAAGAACATATACGATTCAGAGAAATTGAACTCGTTTATGTAGATGAAGATCACATCATAGAAGTGAATAAAGAATATCTCGATCGTGATTATGTGACAGATATCATTTCATTTCGATATGATGAGGACGAAACCAACAGCGCTGTTGAAGGCACACTTTTTTGTTGTGCACCGCGGATCATAGAGCAGAGTTCAGAGGCAGAAACTTCCATTGAAAGCGAATTTTACCGAATATTTATTCACGGGTTGCTTCATCTTGCCGGCTATGATGATCAAACCAAAGATGATAAAGAGACTATGACCAGCCTCGAAAACAGTTATCTGCAACAGACAGGCCTGGATCTGTGAATCATTCTGTTTACACGCTTCTTATAGTTGAGTCGCCCGTGATGGCATCAATTATCCGGGAAATAGCACCCACATCCGTCTATACAATCGCAACCGGCGGCTACTGTTGGTACCCGCAATATATTTCGGCAAAAAACAGTTTAACTGCCAGGGCCGACCCCGACAAAATTGAAATTCGCCGTGAACTGAAAGAGCAGGCTCAATGGGCTACTAATGTAATAATTGCCACAGATAGTGATCCCTCCGGAGATTTCATAGCCTGGTCTGTTGCCAGATATTTGAAGCGATCTGCAATCCGACGGGGTGTGATACAAAATCTGAGTAAACCCGGGATTATTCAAATGCTGGATGATGTGCGCGAAGTGGATATTGGATTTCTTGAATCGAGGCTTAAAAATCTTTTTTTGATTCAGACTGAATGGACCAGGCAAAAAAGTCTGCCGGAAAAAGAGCTTGCGGGACTTGCTGCTGTATTTGGCACTCCGGGTGAATTCACCCATTTTCTTGATGAAAACAATCGCCTTTTCAAATGTTCATCGCCTGTATTTTGTGCTCCTGATGAATGGATACCGGTAAATCGTTCATCTGAAAATCAGTATAGAATCATTGAACCCTTATCCACGTTCAATCTTATCGAAAAAGCTGTCGGGCAATCAATCACTGCAGAATATAATGAAGCACAAGTTTTGCTTCAGCGACTTTATCAAACCATTCTTCCAAATTCAAGGCAATCACTAATCAGCTATCCCAGAAGTTCTGCTAATACGTTTTATGGCCAAACCTGGGAAAATTTCAGGTCTCAGTTTATTCGGGCATCTCTTCCGGGAGAACTGAAACCAATTTTTTTACAGGAAACAGCACCTATCGAAGAACCTCATGAAAGTATACATCCGCTAAACCTGGCCGAAACACCGGAAACTGTATCCGGTGAAATGCTTAAATCCCTGGGAGATCTCTATTCGCTGATCTATGATCACACCCTCTCATCCATCAAAATGCCAGAAATGCTGGGCTGTTCGTACGAAAATGATCTACACCCGGAGGTGTATTACTATTCAGATGCTGAGGATACGTCTGATTCCCAAAACCTCACTCTCAGACCCTGTTTAACTGTAAGTGATCTTGGAAAAAAACTGTTTGAACTTGGTATCATCAAACCCTCAAATTTTGGGGAAAAGATAGACAAATGGATTGCCGGGAAATGGATTTCTGAAGAAAAAAGTGTAGTATTGGCACAGAATCAGGCCAAAACATTAGGTAATCGTGCAGCGCATTTCAAGAAGATTTTTGTTGATTTGAAAAGTGTTGAAAGCAGAAATTCACTGTCTCCTGAAACTGTGCGTGGTATATTAACGTCTTAAACAAATATATACCAAACTCTTGCCTTGCATGTTTTATGAGCGATCTGCAGAAAATAAATAAAGACGATTCCGAAAAAGATGTAAACCCTTTTGCCCGCTTAGGCTCCATTCTTTCTGCATATCTAGAATTTGATGAAGATGAGAAAAAAAAGAGTTCTGCGTTAAAACCTGCTCAAAAACCAAAAGCTCCGGCCATACTTCGATATCTAAAACCAGTACCCTGGCTGCTGATTGGTATTTTTATCTTCTCTTTTTTCTGGGACTTTCCCGGTTATACTTCATCTCTTTTCGGATATCCGCTATTTTTCGAAGGATTGCTGAGAATTATTTCTGTAAGTGGCATGATTGGTTTTCTTACAAACTGGATCGCCATAACGATGCTCTTCAGGCCGCTTAATAAACGGCCTCTGTTGGGTCAGGGATTGGTTCCGGCTCACAAAGAGAGAATTGCATACAGACTTGCAACAGCTGTTTCTGACGATCTGATTAACCCTGAACTCATCAAGAAAAAAATTGGCGAATCAAAGGCAATAAGCCGTTATCGAAAGATGGCCATCCGTCATGTTGAAAAAGTAACTTCAAAAAAAGAGTTCCGGGAAGATTTGAAGGCCTGGCTGATCGATTACATAAAAATAATGATCGAAAATCCCGATTTCAGAAAAAAAGTAAGCAGCCATCTGCTCGATGAGCTGGATGATGCACTTCAGGATAAAATACTGGAACGTGCTGCCTTGAAAACCTACACCTACTTCAGAGGCCAATCGCTGCAGGAGTTCATTGAGGAGTTGCTTGAAAAAGTACCTGTATCCGCCGAAAAAAATATCGGTTTTGTGGAAGATTATCTCGATGAATTACCCAAAACTATCCATTCAAACAGTGAGAAAATTGATGAACTCATTACACTCGCCCTGTTCAAATTGATCAATCAGTTAAATGTTCAGCATCTTGTTGAGGAAAATCTGAGAAAATATGATGAACAAAAACTCGAATCGATGATTCGCAACGCCACCAACGAGCAGCTGAAAACCATTCAATACCTTGGTGCTGTTCTGGGTACCATCGGTGGATTTGTTATTTGGGAGCCACTGCTGAGCCTGTTTCTGCTCGCCTCGATGTTTGGCATTATTTATTTACTTGATCAGTGGCTTTATCAATAAAAAAAGGGTACAAACAATCTGCCTGTACCCCTCCAATTAATGTACTCGTGATTCTAAATGTTATTCAGTCTCCGTGATTTCGATTTTTTCGATCTTATCGCCTTGCCGTATGTCATCAATTACGTCGAGGCCGTTCACAACTTTTCCGAAAACGGTATGATTGCGATCGAGATGGGCCGTATTTTTTCGGCTGTGGCAGATAAAAAACTGTGATCCACCGGTGTTTCTTCCTGCATGCGCCATAGAGAGAACACCTCTGTCGTGGTATTGATTTTCGCCGTCGAGCTCGCAATCAATTTTGTATCCGGGCCCGCCGGTACCATCCCCTTTCGGGCACCCGCCCTGTATTACAAAGTCGGGAATTACACGATGAAACGTGAGGCCATCATAAAAACCTTTTTTTGAAAGATTTATGAAGTTTTCTACAGTTCCTGGGGCATCTTCAGTGAAAAACTCCACTTCCATGTCCCCTTTTTCTGTTTTGATTGTTGCTTTCGTCATAAAATTAGATTGAGTTTAAATGCCTTTTTGTGGCGATAAGATAGCAGTAGTTTCAGCAACTTTCCCGACAAAAATAGTTTGACCGGCAGCACTGATACATCTCAATTATTTCTGTAAATATCACCATATTACAAGCGGAACATGAGAATGAATCGTTGGTATATATGATGATCGAAGAAATTCAAATTAACTATGAGCAAGAAAAAGGTACAAATCAAAAAACAACGGTTTCTCAAGGCTTTAATCGGGATTTTTACAACAGTCATTTTTACCGGTGTAATCTTTCTTCTCTTAATCCGGAATGGCTTCTTCGGGCCGGTTCCAGACAAAGCCGAGCTCTCAGAGATTAGAAATCAGCAGGCGTCTCAGATCTATTCAGCTGATGACAGGCTGATAGGTACATACTATTTACAGAACCGAGCCGAAGTAAATCTTGAGTCTGTAAATCCCATTGTAATTGATGCCCTGCTGGCCATCGAAGATGTACGATTCTACAGCCACAACGGTATAGACAACCGCGCGCTCGCCCGGGTACTTGTACGATCTCTTCTGCTCAGGCAAAATGCGGGGGGCGGCAGCACCATTACCCAACAGCTTGCAAAAAACCTGTTTCCCCGGGGAAATGGAGGTTTTTTTTACCTGTCAGCCGATAAATTTAGAGAGATGATTATAGCCCGCAGGCTTGAATCGATGTATTCTAAAGATGAAATTCTCGAGCTATATCTTAACACAGTCTCATTCGGGGAGGATGTGTACGGTATCAGCATGGCATCAAATCGTTTTTTTAATAAAACTCCGGCTGAACTCTCCATACACGAAGCTGCCACGCTAACCGGAATGCTCCGTGCTACATCGTGGTACAACCCCCGAAGAAATCCCGAAAGTGCTATTCAGCGCAGAAATTTGGTAATCAGCCAGATGCAACGGTACGAATTTATTACCGCTGAAGAGGCTGAACTGGCACGAAGAATGCCCATTTCCACCAATTACAATCGCCTTACTGACAGCGAAGGCCCTGCCCCTTACTTTCGGGAACATCTTCGGCAGGAAGTTTCCCGTATTCTCCGAACCCGACCCTCACTTGACGGCAAAACCTACAATCTCTATTCCGACGGGCTGGTTATCCACACCACGCTAGATACCCGTGTGCAACGTGCAGCTGAGGCTGCAGTTGAAACACAAATGAAATCTTTACAGGCATCTTTTAACCGTCAGATCAATCGTGAACCCATTTTTTCTGATCGTGATGACCCGTTTATACTTCGAATATGGAGAAATTCAGATGAGTTTAAGCACCTCAAAGAACAGGGATATTCCGATGAAGAGCTGGAAGAACATCTCTTTAAACCCGTACCAACGCAAGTATATACCTGGAATGGTTACGAAGACCGTACAATGTCCCCTTACGAATCGATTGTTCATTATCAATCTTTTCTCAATACCGGCTTTCTTGCGATGCATCCCGAAACAGGTGATGTATTGGCATGGGTTGGCGGAGTAAACCACGATCATTTTAAATATGATCATATTAAAGCAAAACGGCAGCCTGGCTCTTCTTTCAAGCCAATTGTATACACTGCTGCGCTTGAATCGGGCATTGAACCGTGCGATTATCGCAGAAACGTACTGAATATCTATTCCGATTATGATGACTGGACTCCGCGAAACGTTCGGGATGAATATGGCGGCAGATATTCTGTGCAGGCAGCACTCGCACAATCAATAAATACCATCGCCGTAGAACTTGCTTTGGAAACCGGACTGACCAACGTTCAGCAAACCGCATTAAAAATGGGTATTGAATCTCGTATTCCCCGTGAACCCTCCATCGCTTTGGGTACCGCAGAAGTTTCACTGCTCGAACTTACCGCATCCTACTCAACGTTTTTAAATAACGGAAAACCGGCAGAACCCCGTATTATTACAGCCATCTATAATGCTGATGGCGAACTTATCTACGATTTTAGCCGTGATGAACACTCCGGACCGGAGCAGGCAATTTCTGATGAAACAGCCGCTATTATGGTTCATATGCTTTCACAGGCCATTGATAATGGTACCGGCCAATCTCTGCGCCATCAGTTTGGGGTTACTCATGCTCTTGCCGGTAAAACGGGAACTACTCAGAACTTTTCCGATGGCTGGTTTATCGGGATGACACCCGATCTCGTCTTTGGCAGTTGGGTTGGAGGCTCTTCCCCTCGTGTCCGTTTCAATAATAATCTTGGTTTTGCTTCTCAAACCGCATTACCCATCGCCGGGCATTTCCTCAATAATTTGGGTAACCTATCCGATATTCCTGCTCAGAGAAACTTTTTTTACCCGCATCAAACTGAAACACTCGTTCGGCTAACCTGTTCAGATGAAGAAGATGACAGGTTCAGAGACCGCCTCAGAGACTTTTTATCCGGTAGGGATCGCGAAACACCGCGTGTTGTGGAAACTGAAGAAGAGGACAGATCGGTAATACGAAGAATTCGGAATATCTTCTCACGAGATCGAAACTAATCTTCCACATCACAGAAATTTTTCCCCTCGTTATTCTGTTTTACCGGTATGATAGATAAACAAAACTACCTTATTACAGATTTCAGCAACCTGGCCGATCATAAATGGCAAATTGTAAATGATGGCGTAATGGGTGGCCTCTCTAAAAGTCATTTTCAAATCCAGGCAAATGGCCATGCTGTTTTTCTGGGAACCGTCTCCTTGCAAAACAATGGAGGATTTGCCTCCGTAAAAAACTCCCAGTCACTCAATTTGGATGGGTATTCAGCCATTAAAATAGCACACATTGGGGATGGAAAACGCTATAGTTTTCGCTTCAGAACTGCCGGAGATAATGGGCTGAACAGATGGGTGTACGAATGTCGGTTCAACTCAACAAAAGAGCCACAAACTACTTCATTGCTCCCTTTTTCTGACTTTAAAGCTGTATTTCGAGGCAACTCATTGGATGATGCCCCTCCACCCGATTTGCAAAATATTAAAGAGTATGGCTTTTTGATTAGTGACACACAGGCAGGTGATTTTCGGCTTGAAATTGCATCGATTCAAGCGATTGTGTAAACGGTTTACTGCGAGAAAAAAAGCTCCTCATCCACCTCTTGTACCATTCGCCAGGTGAGCGTTTGAGTATCAAAAATCAGGTGGAAGTAGCGATCTGATTGCGTTTTTACCACGAAATGATAGTGAAATGCTTTCCCCACTCTTTCGCGATGTACCTGCCGTATCTGTGCAATTCTGTGCTTCTCACCCTTTTGCGTCTCAAAACGATAGGGTGTAATGTGGTGCGGAATTTCCGGGTGACGAAAGCTCCGTATAATGTTAAGCACATTGATGGGTACGTATTTCTCATTGTCCATGATGTTAGGTTACACATATATCACACATATATCAAGTACAGCCTGCTCGTTTGGCGGCGATTTTACAAAATAATCATGAGAAGAGATCGCGATACGGCTCCATGAGATTTGAGCCGGAATTTCGGGCATTATTTACATCGGTTCCCACGCGGTAAAATGAAATGGAATCATCGGGCCAGGGCCGCAGAAGATCCTGAAGTACGCCTGTATCCTGGTTGGCTGATTCCAGCCAGGATTGAATTTCATCAGGTAGAAGTATAGCCGGCATGCGGTTGTGAAGCTCATGAATAGTGGAATTGGCTGGAGTGGTAATAATTGTGAAACTGTTAATGCGCTCTCCCTCACTGCTCTGCCAATGCTCATACAGGCCGGCAAAATGGAGCACGGGATAATCGGGTGAGTAAATGTAATGAGGCACTTTCTCCGATCCGCTTCGCTTCCATTCATAAAATCCGTTGGCAGGCACCACACATCGCTGCGATAAAAACGGTTTACTGAAAGAGCGCTTGCTAAGCAGTGTTTCGGAACGGGCGTTAATCATGGAGTAACCGGTATTGGGATTATCTGCCCAAAAAGGCACCAAACCCCATCGGTATGGAGTAATCATTCGTTGATCTTCCTCCTGAATTACAACAGGCATATGAATAGACGGGGCTGTATTGTAATTCGGTTCAAACTGATAGAAACCATCGGGAATAGCGCTGTAGGTTTTTTTTAGCTCTTCGAGTGTTGATTTTAAAACATATCGGCCGCACATAGTAACAGGGAGTTGATTATGAACTTCAATGTAAGATAACTCAATTTCATGGAATATCTGACCTGCCCCAAAACTGAAACTCAGCTCTTTAGTTGCACATTTCTTACCTTAAGGCCAAAATCAAATAAGAAGCAAAATGAGAAAAGACGACGTAATTAAAAGCATTCGATTCACCCTAAATGCCGGTGATGGAGAAATAGCAGAAATTTTGAAACTGGCAGGATACAAACCCACCCGTGAAGAGATTGCTTACATTTTTGAGGAGCCCGAAGAGGGAAAAGATAAAATTGATATCACCCACGAGCTTACGGCATATTTTTTGGACGGGCTGATTTTTTATAAGCGCGGAAAAAGTGACAAACATCCACAGCAGCCAATCCAGACACCCATTACCAATAACATGGTAATGAAAAAGCTACGCGTCGCTTTTCAGCTTCGGGAAGAAGATATCCGGAAAATCATCCAGAAAGCCGGTTTTGAAATTTCGGCTTCTGAGCTGAATGCTCTTTTCAGAAAGAAAAATCACCGGAACTTCCAGCCAGCAGGCGATCAGGTACTGAGGTACTTTCTGAAAGGCCTGGCCATGACCTATCGCAATACCTGATCATTTTTTTATGTGTGAACATTAATGGAGTATTAATCGCTTAATTCTGTGATTGGGGTAAGCCGCAGATTTCTGAACTCCATTTCTGCCCCTTCTGCCTGCAGGGCAATTTGTCCGCGTGTGGCAGTAGCATCATAGCCATAGTTTACCAAATCACCATTTACCCACACTTTTATTGAGCTCCCGAAGGCTTCAACAACCATATGGTTCCACTCCCCAACAGGTTTCTCTGAGTCATCCGTTAGATTCAGTATTCGGCGGAGGTCGCCTTCGCGAATTCCCCACTCCTCACGGGGGCCTCTTCGCTCATCCATATCGGGCACAGTGATATCTTCAACGATACACCAAAAATCTCCTGCATTCTCGTGCATCATCTGCACCTCTATTGATTGCGGAAACATGTTATAAAGCGCACGTGGCGTAGAGGCATGGATCAGCACTCCGCCGTTACCGGGTTCGGCAGGAAACCGGTATTCCGTTTCAAAACGGTAATTCTCATAAATTTGATCTGTTATAAGATGTCCGCGGGGTTCACCCAGAGTAACAAGCAGACCATCTCTCACAAGAAAAGGTGCTGTAGTATCCGGCACCTGGTCCATAACCGGAACATCCATATGCCAGCCGGATAAATCTACACCGTTAAACAGATTGATAGCAGTATCTTGTGAATCCGCACATCCCCAAAACAGAAGAGTTGCAGCAACAGGGATTAATAATTTTTTCATCATCATCTTTTTATTTGAATTTTTATCCTGCATTCAAATTAAACCCGCATTTCAGAACATCCAATACTCATTCATAAAAATTATATGGTCGTTTAATCCTGCATTTTAGTACTATTCTACTAAAAATAATCAACCGGAGAAATCTTTCTTATGGCTGTAGAAAACATTGTTTCTGAAAGAATTAAAATTGGTACCGTTACGGCAAATATTGAAGCACTGCCGGATAATTATTCACTACTTGAAAAAAAACTGAACTTGATGCTTAGCCAGCGTAAAGAAGAGCTTTCTGAGCAGGAAAATGCATTCCGAAAAGCGTGCAGAGACATGATGAGAATTGGTAGTTATAAACCAACCGGGCGGGGAAAACCGGCTTCTGAATATCTTCTTAAGACTGCCTTTGAAGGAAATTTTCCAAGAATTAACACCGTGGTTGATATCAATAACTACATCTCATTGAAATACCTTGTACCCATTTCCTTGTGGGATACAGACAAAATTCATGCAGATTTCTGGCATTTCAGACCTGGCCATAAAGAGGAACAGTTTATTTTCAATACTTCCGGGCAGACCATTAAGCTTCATGATCTGATTACTGGGTTTGCTGTAAAAAACGGGGAAGAAACCCCAATCGTTACACCTATAAAAGATTGTCAGCTCACAAAAACAGATTCCACAACATCCAATATTATGGCTGCAGTCTATTATCCGGCACACTGGAGCGACAACCCAAAACTGGAGGACATATTGGATGAGTTTAACGAATTGTTAACCCATTAAATTTCAGCCAGATGATTAACTCATTATCCATTCAAACATTATACGGTGAGCAGCTAAAACCATATCTGAGTGAACTGGCTGGTCTCAGGATTCGCGTTTTTAAAGAGTACCCATACTTATACGATGGTACCATTGAGTACGAGGAGAAATATCTCGAAACTTATATAAATTCGACAAAAAGTATCGCAATTGTTGTACTCGATGGCAAGCGTATAGTTGGAGTATCTACAGGGCTCCCCATTACTGATGAAACCGCTGAATTTGTGCAACCATTTTTAAAAGCGGGTATAAATCCCGACTCGGTATACTATTGTGGAGAATCTATTCTTATGCCGGAATATCGGGGGCAAGGCATTTACTCTGTGTTCATAAATGGGCGTGAAGAACATGCACGCAAACTGGGTGGTTATAAAACTATCTGCTTTTGTGCGGTTTCAAGACCTGTGGATCACCCCTTGAGACCAAAAGATTACGTTCCTCTTGATGATATTTGGAAAAAATACGGATACAAAAAAAGGCCGGATCTGTATACTACCTATCGCTGGAAAGATATAAATGAACAGCAAGAGAGCGACAAAAAAATGGTCTTCTGGATAAAAGAGTTAGATCAGTGAAGTTCATTGGATTTTAAAAGGTAAATAAGAGATTTTTCAGGCATGCCAGACCAACTACCATTTGCATTCGATGTACCCTCGGTTTCCGAACTTACGCTCAATATCAAAACTGTACTTGAAAAAAACTTCCGGGATATCCTTGTTGAAGGAGAAATAAGTAATGTTACTGAGAGCAGAAACGGGCATTTCTACTTTACCATAAAAGATGACAATGCACAGTTGCCCTGTGTAATTTGGCGCAGTACCGCTGCACGGATGGATACTGAACTGCGCGATGGCCAACAGGTTGTACTCGGAGGTGATATTCAGGTTTATGCGCCCCACGGACGCTACCAGATGATTGTAACTCTCGTTCAGCAGGCAGGGATCGGTAAACTTCAGCAAAAGTTTGAGGAACTGAAACGTAAACTTGAACAGGAAGGGCTGTTTGATGCCGCATATAAAAAACCCCTGCCATCATATCCGTTCAGGGTTGGTATCATTACATCATCAACGGGTGCAGCTTTCCACGATATCTACTCAACGTTTGAACAGCGCTGGCCGGTTGCCACGTTATATCTGCACCATGCCAGTGTTCAGGGGCTTAATGCCGCCGGAGAATTGGCCAGTGCACTCAGATACTTTGCCAAACAGATAGATCCCGTAGACCTGATTATCATCGGACGCGGAGGCGGTTCACTCGAAGACCTTTGGCCCTTTAATGAAGAGATCGTTGCACGGGCTGTTTTTGATTGCCCCATACCGGTTGTAAGCGCTGTTGGGCACGAAGTGGATTACAGTATTTCTGATTTCGTAGCAGACGCCAGAGCTGCTACACCAACCCAGGCTGTTGTTATAGCCACACCTGATATAAACGAGCTGAGATGGCAAATTGAAGATTATGAAGGGTCTGTTGTATCTGCTCTAAATCAGAAAATTGAGCGCTATCGTGATTATGTTCACAGGCTTGCTCACTCACATGCACTGCTTGTGGTACAGGAAAAATTGAAATTGTACAGAAACCGCGTTGAAAATCAATCAGAAAAATTGTCTTCAGGAGTTCAAAAGATACTCTCATCA
>SLGA01000133.1 GCA_007123985.1 Balneolaceae bacterium
CAGTAGCTACCTGATACAGCAAGGGCTGAAAGAGATGATGGTTGGTTCGGTCGATAAGAGTAATGCGAGTATTCGATTTACGTAACCCTTTGGCAACTGTAATTCCACCAAAACCTCCGCCAACAATTACAATATGTTCATCTTCCTTTGAATTCATGCTCTCTACTTAATTTCCGGATGGTTTGTTATCGTTTATTTGTTGGATTATTGTTAAAAAATGGATTCTATCTCTCAAGCGTTTCAATCGCTATTGTCTAATGCTTAGATCTAACTCACATTTATGTAGATGAATAGAGTTTGAATATGAATGCTCTAAAAAAATGAGGCATAAAGTTTATTTTAAATGAGCAGTTCAGAATGATTGGGTTTCTTAATTAAAAACTGCAGCAGGGATTTTTGGAAAAAAAGTTTTTTTGATTGTTAAATCCGTGGTATTTGTCCCCGTATTTCCCCTTGCTGGTGGCGGTTCGATGAAATTATGATATAGAAATTTCCGGCAGTAATTGCGGAGCGCTGCACCGGCCTCAGATGAAACTTGTTATTCTCTTCCTTGAATTCACCACTTCGATTGTCTTCATTAACCGATGCACGAAGCCTGAAGATCCTGTTCCCGGTTTCACCCCGCTTGCCGTAATGAATTTGCGCTGCAAAGTAACTGCCTCTCAGGTCGGAAAACGTACCACGCACATAAAGTGTATCAGATTCTATCCACACCTGTAAGCTGCCCATTGCGGGTGTTTGCACGCGAGGAACCATCTCTATACCGCTAAGAGGAACATCGTACACTGTTTGAGCTGAAAGCACTGTGGCCATCGAAATCAAGAAAACAGGAAGTATAAGTAGTGCTTTCATAGCGAAGAGGTATTTATTTTAGTGATAACAGATTTAACTAAAAAAAAGTACAACTGTTGCATCTGCAGATGGTGTATTTATTCTCCCCATACAGGACTCTCATCAAGTTTACGAAGCCAGATATTTCGGAAGCTTACCAGGTCTCCATGATCCTGGAGCATAATACCATCATCACCGTGGGCGGAGTACTCCGGCAGGCCGATGTACCTTGTGGGGCCCTCCAGCTCTGCATTGTGATGAACCAGCACACCATTCCAAAACACTGTTAAAAACCCCGGTTTTTCTACATTGCCATTTTCACTGAAGAGCGGTGCTTCAAAAATAATGTTGTATGATTGCCACTCACCGGGAGGCATTGCAGCATTTACATACGGAACATACTGCTTGTAAATACTGCCAGCCATACCGTTTACGTAGGTTTCATTTTCATACGAATCAAGAATCTGCACTTCATATCTGCGCTGAAGAAATACACCACTGTTTCCCCTTCCCTGTCCGTCACCAATTATTTCAGCAGGTGTTCTCCATTCGAGGTAGAGCTGTACACTTCCGAAGGCTTCAGTTGTCACGATGTTTCCGCTGCCGGGATTTACAGTCATTACACCGTTTTCAAGTTCCCATTCCACATCGCCGCCTCTTACGGATGTCCAGTTGCTGAAATCAGATCCGTCAAACAAAATAACGGCATCGTCGGGTGGTGTTAGAAATGCAGGTACAGCCCGAACTACAGGCGGAACCGGTTCATAAAACTCTGTGTCTTCAGGGTGCCAGGCACGATCCTGGGCGCAGGCTGTTTGTATAGTGAAAATCGAAGCGACAGTAAAAATAAGTATAAACAGTGAGCGGCTACTTTTCATGGCAGTGGGGTTTAATGGTTACACATGTAATAAAGCAAATTTTTAGCGATGAAACAGCTGGTTTACTGCAACGATTGGTTCTGCAACTTACCAACCGGTTAATTACTGTGTGATTTAGGAATAATTCAATAAATTACCAGCTTAAGCTGAATTAAACTTACGGTAACTATGGATAAGCTAAAATACATTCTACTATTTCTGCCTTTACTCTTTTTAATATTTACATCTGCTGCCGCCCAGCAAAATATGGAGTGGCCGCACGAACTCACCGAAGACTGGACACCTGTTGATGACTCTGTTTCAACAACCGGTTACTTCGGGCAGGCGCCATCTGATGCAATTATGCTTTTTGATGGATCTGACCTGTCCAACTGGGAAGCTGCTCCCGGTTATTTCATTAATATGGAAGAAGTGCCGGAATATTTAAAGGCGCTGCAAACACACCATGGCCCGGCGCCCTGGAAAGTTGAAGACGGGGTGATGACTGTTGTACCCGGATCTGGTAATATCATGACGAAAATGGGCTTCACTGACTTCCATCTGCACATAGAGTGGAAAACGCCATCAGAGATTGACGGAGACGGACAAGGGCGCGGAAACAGCGGCGTCTTTTTACAGGGGCTTTACGAAATTCAGGTGCTCGATTCCTGGCAAAATCCCACTTATCCCAACGGACAAGCCGGATCACTTTATAAGCAGAAAGCACCAATGGTAAATGCGAGCCGCCCTCCGGGTGAATGGCAGAGTTATGATATTTTCTTTGAAGCCGCCTATTTTGATGATACCGGTAAACTTATCAAACCCGCCTATGTAACCGTACTGCACAACGGTGTACTGATTCATCACAAGCAAAAATTTCAGGGGCCAACAACATTTATTGGTCCGTCGCATTACAAACCGCACCCCAGAAAGTTGCCGATTGGGTTACAGGATCACGGCGACTACGTGAGCTTTCGCAACATCTGGGTCAGGGAACTGTAGATGGTTTACCACAAAGGCTGCAATTTGGAAACAGATTGCAGCTTTTTTTATGCAGAAGCGGCAAAAAATTGTAAAACAGAACCCCTCTCGTTTCTTAAAATTTTAACAATGGCCGCCAAATAGTAAATTGGCCGTATTCAATTTCTAAATTTTCACCAATCACCTTTCAAGATGAAAAAATCAGCTCTTCTTTCGTGTGTATTTGTCTGGATTGCGATGCCGTTATTTGCACAGCAGGGCATTCAGCCGGAAGATTACTACAAAACCGTTTTTATAAGCCAGACAGAAATTTCACCGGATGGCAATTATGTTGCATTCACAAAAACCACAATTGATGAGGAAAAAAACAGTCGCCACAGTGAAGTGTGGATGCAAAAACTGAGTGACGGACAGCCCGACGGAGACCCGTTTTTGTTTACAGATCCCACGGTTCAGTCGTCAAATCCGCGATGGTCGCCCGATGGCACACTACTTGGCATTCAATCCCGGCGGGGAGACGATTCAAACTCGGTACGTTTTATCCGGGTTACGGCTCCGGGTGGTGAAGCATTTACCATAGAAGGGCTCGACAGGACACCGGAGTGGTCGCCCGATGGCTCGTTGATTGCTTTTGTTCGCGAACCAAAAACAGATGAAGAGCACCACGAGCGTGCCGGTTGGATTGCACCCGACGCGATAACCCATACCCTCGATTCCACACGATTTGACGGTCGGGTAATCACACAAATGCGCTATAAAAGTGACGGCACATCGGCCTGGCTACCACATCCTTCCATACAGGCAAAAAGACAGGTTCATGTGGTATCTGCTGATGGTGGTGAACCTTCACAACTCACAGATCTTCCTTTTCATGCGGGGAACCTTGAGTGGAGCCACAACGGCAGCCTGATCTATTTTTCGGGCGATCCGGAGGAAGATGATGAATACAATATCGATTTCACACGAAATCTATACGTAATAAATGTTGAAACCGGTGAATGGGATCTGCTTCTTGAAATGGATGGAAACCAAACATCACCTGTACTCTCGCCGGAGGGGCGGTTTCTGTCATTTTTGAGTACTGCCGAACGAGGTGCCGAAACAAACGTAATGATTGTGTCCCTGAACAGGGAAGGCTATGTAAATGGCACTCCTCAGAATCTCACAGAAAACTGGAGCCTCCAGCCCGGTGGCCTGCACTGGTCTACCAGTGGAAATCATGTTCGTTTCAACGCTCAAACACGCGGAAATCAGCATCTCTTTCAAGTGAGCAGGTCTGGCGGGGATGTCCAGCAAATTACAGAAGGAGAACGTCGTCTTGGCTCCATTTCCACTACGGATGATGGCAGGATCATGGCCTATACATCAACCGATGCGATTACACCGGCAGAAGCATTTATCTCGAGAACAGATGGCAGCCGGGAAGTGCAGTTTACGAATTTCAACGAAAGCTGGATGGAAGAAAGGACTCTGAACCCCGCAGAATCGATTACATGGACCGTTGAAGATGGTACCGAAATTCAGGGATGGGTGATTAAGCCGGTTGGCTATCAGGAAGGGCAAAGCTACCCGATTGTTATGAAAATTCACGGGGGCCCTCACTCGGCCTACGGAAATACCTGGTTTCAGGCTTTTCATACACTATCTGCTTCAGGGATGTTCGTATTTTACCCGAACCCGCGAGGCTCCTCATCCTACGGAAATGAATTTACGTACGCTACAATCGGCCAATGGGGGGTGATGGATGAAGAGGATTTTATGACAGGGCTTGAAGCGGTGATGGAAGCTTACCCCGGGGTTGACCGCGAAAGAGTGGGTGTATCCGGCGGAAGCTACGGTGGTTTTATGACCAACTGGCTAACCGCACGCTTTCCGGATCATTTTCGCGCAGCAGTTACAAGCCGCTCCATTTCTAATTGGGACAGCTGGTACGGCTCTTCCGATGCCCAGGGACTAACGGAATTTGAATTTGGCGGAGCTCCATGGGAGCAGCGTGAACTTTACAGAGAGCTTTCTCCCATGAGCTACGTTGAAAACGTGGTTGCTCCTACACTTATCATCCACAGCGAAGAGGATTGGCGCACCCCGATGACAGATGCCGAACAGTGGTATATGGCACTCAAAAAGATGCAGATTCCGGTGGAATTTATACGCTATCCAAGATCATCGCACGGGCTTTCAAGAACCGGTGAGCCCTGGCTTCTGGTTGACAGGCTTGAAAGAAAACGAAGCTGGTTCGATTACTGGCTCAACGAGAACTGATTTATTAAGCCACATTGAAGCGTTTGTGAGAACCTTCAATCGTGGCGGGTTTAGGCATTAGATACCACGATCTATGATTAGATATGGTATTTCTTGATGAAGCTCAGAGTTTTGTCCCACTGAGAATCTTCTTCTTGTTACAGAACTAATCGCAGGTAAAAGAAATACCATATCTTCCGGTCGACACCCACAACGCTACGAGGTGCAAGCACGCTCGTAGGTTTTTACTAAAGATTTTAACCATCAACTAAATAACAGTAAGTATGCAACTACGAACTACAAGCTTTATGGCTGTGCTGATTTTTCTTCTTGCCGGTTTTCTAACCGGACTCGCAGCCCAGGATAATGGCAATGGTAACGATGAGGAAAACGGGATAGAGTCCAGCCATGATGGGCTCCATATTGAGCCGGACAGAATAGTTCACATTCAGGCCAATGAAGGCACCTGGATGTCGCTGGATGTGCACCCATCCGGCGAAAAAATTGTATTTGAATACATGGGGAATCTTTTCGAGCTGCCGATTGAGGGCGGCGAGGCTACACAGCTTACCAGTGGTATGGGGTATGATGCCCAGCCGGCCTACAATCCCGATGGAACCAAGGTGGTCTTTATATCTGATCGTAGCGGTGGTGAAAATGTATGGATTCTCGATCTCGAGACGATGGAGACCGAACAGCGCACCCGCGGTAACAACTACAGAATGCAATCTCCCATCTTTACTCCCGATGGTGATTACATCATTGCGGCAAGAGCCGGCCTTCGCGGAGGGGTTCATAAACTGTGGATGTACCATGTGGATGGCGGAAACGGTATCGAATTTATGGATACGCCCAATAACCGTAAAACGATTGAACCCGCTTTTGGTGGTGATGATCGGTATATTTGGTTCTCTCAACGCACCGGGGACTGGAATTACAACGCCATTCTGCCTCAATACCAGATTGCAAAATATGACCTGGAAACCGGCGAAACCCATACGCAGACAGCACGCAGAGGTTCTGCATTCCGGCCAACACTTTCACCCGATGGAAAATGGCTTGTTTACGGAACGCGCCACGACCAGGAGACAGGCTTGCGAATCCGGGATTTGTCAAACGGTGATGAACGATGGCTGGCCTATCCCGTACAGCGCGATGACCAGGAATCAAGAGCCACCCGGGATGTACTTCCTACGATGAGTTTCACGCCGGATAATAGCGCCGTCATTACAACATATGGCGGAAAATTCTGGAGAATTCCGGTTGAACCCGATGCAGAAGCATCAGAAATTCCATTCGAAGTGGATACAGAAATTGAACTCGGCCCCCGGCTTGAGTTCAAATATCCCATTGAGGACGATCCTGAATTTATTGCCCGTCAACTTCGGGATGGAGCTCCATCACCCGATGGCAGTAAGCTCGCATTTACCGTTTTGAACGATCTGTATGTGATGGAACTGCCGGATGGCACACCAAGAAAGCTCACAAATCTCGATGTTGTTGAAGCATTTCCGGCTTGGTCGCCCGATGGGCAGTGGATTGCGTTTGCAACCTGGAACCCTGAAGAGGGAGGCCATATCTATCGCATAAGAAGCAACGGCAGCGGCAGTGCGCAGCGACTCACACCAGAACCGGGTATCTATCAGCAGATTGCCTGGTCGAAAACGCAGGACCGAATTGTGGCTATACGTGGAGATAAACGGGTGTATTACGAATCACCGGGCCCTTTTGTACCATTTGCAGCGGATGATCTGGTATGGATTCCCGCATCAGGTGGCGACATGCAGTTCATCGCAAGCACAAATGGGCGCAGCAATCCCCATTTTGCGATGAATGATGATCGAATTTACCTCAATCACAATCAGAGAGGATTAATCTCTATACGGTTCGACGGAACGGACGAACGCCAGCATGTTGCTATCACCGGTAGTTCTCCTCCGGGGCAGCAGCAGCCTACTCGTGCCTCCACAATACTGAAAGCACCGCAGGGAGACCAGGTTCTTGCGCAGGTTGGAGCGGATATCTATTCAGTAACAGTGCCAAGAGCAGGAGAAGCACCTACCATAAATGTGAACAGTGCTTCGTTTCCTACGGTTAAACTCACAGATATTGGCGGCCAGTTTCCCGCATGGGGATGGGACGGGCGCACCATTCACTGGTCAATCGGGAACGGCCATTTTATCTATAACCTGGATGACGCCAAAGATCGCGAACGCGAACAGGAAAAATATGATCGTGAAAAACGTGAAACCGAAGAAAAAGAGGATGCTGAAAACGGCGAAGAGAACGGTGACGAAAATGGAGATGATGAGAATGGTGAATCTGACGAAAACGGGGAGGACGACAACCGCCCCAAAGATTACAAAGCTGAAGAGCTGACCATCGAAATATCCATCAACCGGGACCAGCCGGAGGGCACCATAGTATTGAGAGGCGCTACGGTTATCACGATGAACGGATATGAAATTATTGAAAATGCCGATCTTGTTATTCAGAACAATCGTATTCATGCAGTAGGTGTACATGGCGATGTAGAAATTCCTGAGGGTGCGGAAATTCGGGATATAAGCGGAAAAACCATTGTGCCGGGCTTTGTGGATACGCATGCACATGTGCGTCCGTACAGAAATCTGCATCAGCCACAAATCTGGTCGTTCATGGCAAACCTTGCGTATGGTGTAACTACGCTCAGAGATCCGCAAACAGGCACTACTGATTTGCTGACCTATGCCGATCAGGTAACTGCGGGCCATATACTCGGTCCGAGAATTTACCAGACAGGACCCGGCGTTTTCTGGAATGAGCAGGTTCGCGATCTCGATCATGCACGGGAGATACTGAAGCGCTACAGCAAATATTACGATACCAAAACCATCAAAATGTATGTAGCCGGTAACCGTGAGCAGCGCCAATGGATTTTAATGGCAGCAAAAGAGCAGGAACTGATGCCCACCACCGAAGGCTCGCTCGATATGAAGCTCAACATGACCATGCTTATTGACGGTTATCCCGGCCAGGAGCACAACTACCCCATCTCCCCGATTTACAGTGATGTGGTACAGGTTACCGCAGAATCACAAATGGCCTACA
>SLGA01000191.1 GCA_007123985.1 Balneolaceae bacterium
CAGCAAGGAATCTCCATCGATGAAGGGATGCGGGTTATTGATATCATAAAAGAGATAGCCCTTGTGATTGAACTCGCAGATGGAAGTAAAATATCAGCCTCTCAATTTCTGGAGCATTTTATGTTTACACCGGAAATGCAGTACACACCCGCAGAAAAACTGAGCGGAGGTGAGAAAAGACGGTTAGGGCTGATGATGACGCTGATAAAGAATCCCAACTTTATGATTCTGGATGAGCCAACCAACGATCTCGATCTGCTAACCCTGCAAAAACTGGAGGAATTTCTTGAGGGATTTGGGGGCTGCCTGATTATTGTGTCTCATGATCGCTTTTTTATGGATAAACTGGTGGATCACTATTTTGTATTTGAGGGAAAAGGAAAAATAGAAGACCATCACGGAACGTATTCAGAATATCGGGAGCAGAAGCAAAGGGAAGATCAAATTAAGAAAAAAGAGCAGAAATCAGAGTCTGTAAAATCGGTCACGGTTGCAAAACAGCCGAAAAAAGAGAGCACTTCTGAAAAAAAGCTCACATTCTCAGAAAAGAAAGAGCTTTCCAAATTGGAAAAAGAGATCGCCAAACTGGAAGAGAAAAAAGCGGAGATTGAGAAACAGATGAATAGTGGTGAACTTGACTATGAAGAACTGCAGAAAAAAGCTGCAACATACAAACATACTGAAGAAGAGATTGATAAAGTAACTCTGCGCTGGATAGAGCTCGCCGAAAAAGAGTAAAGATGAGTAGTAGAATAGAGTGGAATGGATCTTCAATAGATCACTAAATCTTCTGAAAAATTAGCCGGCATCTTTTACGTACCCTAAATCATAAAAACAGTGTGCATGTTGTACAGATTTGAGGCGATTTTATGGGGTATATTGTGCGCATAATAGACTATATTAGTATAATTTTAAGGGAATATTTATAACTGAAGAGTATATATTACTTATACAATACAAATTGTATTTGTTTGTGAGTACTCCTATCAGCTATATTGATAGGAGTTGCACAAAACTAAAAGGCTCATCTCATTTCGTGCAGCATCTTTTTATCCTTTCAAATGTGTTGCTTATTCTGTCATGCTCTAAAAAAAATTGTACTTTACGTTACATCCATTCATTACAAAATCTAAGACAGCACCGGATTTATGCATTCCAAAACAATTATCAGCTTTGCGCTGATTGCGACTCTCACAATTATATCCTTCATGAGTTGTACATCAGGTGAGGTTGCCGTAGAAGAACCATCAAACCCCGAAGTACTCATACCATTTGCAATTTCTGACACAAACGAGCCCTTTTATCCAGACAACAAAATATTCGTAAATGATTACAGCAATCTGCTTCATGCTGTTTTCATGATTTCGGGTAATTCGAGAGAATCAGAATATGCTAACGAAGCTTACATGCCCGAGCTTTTTCCCGATAAAATGAATGAAAGAGCGGAAGACTGGTTGAATCTCGTTAGTGTGATTGATCGGTTCTTTCATCAATCCGGCCGCTTTGATTCCTGGTTTGAATTAACGGATAACAGCTATGAGCCATCCGGGGAAGTGGACCTTTCCGTATATCCGCATCTTGTCTATTCGTATCATATGCATCATCGGGGTAGTCGTTTCGATGATGAAATTCTCTATGATCGCCTTTCCCGCGAGCCATCCAACTATCTTGTAAAACCGGGCAGGTATCTTTTAGGTGAAGTTTTGAAAGATGGCAAGTTTCTGCATGACGACGGCTCAATGGATCATAAAAGTATGAGCTACGGCCTTGGAGGTGTTCACGGCCACGCTTATGCTTGGATCATCTGGGCCAAACCCGGTGGCGAAGATAATATGGGTATTATGCCGGAAGAGGCTCTTGAGGCATGGCTCGACTACAGTACAGATGAAATGGTGGAAATGTACCGTTCCATTTCCCGGATATTGGATGAAGCCTGGATTGATGAGGTATCAATCTACGATTTTGGTGACGGTACCAGATGGAATCTCGATGCAATTGGAGCAATGATTCGCGGGAAGAAGGCGATGTATGATGTTCTTTATATGTTCGGAACAGATGAAGATCGAGAAATTGCACACACACTTTTTGAAAGAACCGTTTCGATGTTTGAAACTGTGAACCAGATAGTTCGTCCCTGGGGTTTACCAACCGAAGTTGAATTTACAGCCGAGGGCGCTGTTGCCGCATCAGACGAAGTGAACCTGTATGACTGGTACCAATTTCTGAATCATATCGGCGGGGGATATTCTTTCGACCGGGAAAGAGAAGGTACGGCAATGTTCATCACGAATGAGAGAGAAGATCTGTTTGATATAATCGGTGAGCTTTCAGATACAGCACTAAATGGCACACTTGAGTATCATCTGAATGCTGACGGCCGATTGGTGAATCTGGTAAGCTATGAAGATGGTTCTGTTGTGGATGATACGTTACGGGTGTCCACAGCAGGAATGTTTATCACGATGGCGGGGAATATCTACCGAAAGGGATCGATGTTTGAGCGCGCGTCCGACTGGGATTCGGTATCGGATGAAGTAGCTGAAAGAAGCAGAGCCCTTTATGATCTTAAATTTAAACATATTGGTTTGCTCGAAGGCAGTATCGAACGGATGAATTGAGGCTGAATAAAGATTATAAATGTGCTAACTTCCCGCCGGTCTTACGAATAGAAAAATACATTAACAGACCTCATTCCTGAAAAATGAGGTCTTTTTTATGCCATTACTATGATCTACTTCATTCAAAATCAATTGTTGGAAAACCTGGTGGGATTTCTTCCAAGGGAAATGCAGACTCCATATGCCCAGGAAGCAATTGCACTTGCCATCATTTTTCTTATCTCCGGGATAGTTCATCTGGTTATCCGGTATTGGATTATTAAACTATTGCACAAACTGGATGAAAAAACCACAACGGAGTGGTACGCTGTTATTCTAAAGCACAAATTGCCGCAGCGAGCACTTTTTATGGTGCCATTGCTCATTATTTATAACGGCCTTGGATTAATTCCGGAAATCCACTCAATTTTAACTGATTTTGTGATCCGGATAGCCGCTGCCACAATGATACTTGTTGGTGCCAGAGTATTTGATGCGTTCTTATCATCGGTGCATACGCTCTATCTGATGCGGCCGGTTGAGAACCAGACACCCATCAAAAGTTACATTCAGCTTGGCAAAGTTGTTGTCTATGTTCTGGCCGGATTTTTCATTATATCCAGTCTCGCGGATAAATCTCCCTGGTTCTTTTTAAGCGGTATTGGTGCCATTATGGCTATCATTCTACTGCTTTTCAGGGATACGTTACTCTCTTTAGTTGCAAGTGTACAGCTCACAAATAACGATCTGATTCGAGTGGGCGACTGGATTGAAATGCCAAACTTCGGGGCAGATGGTGATGTGATTGACATAGCTCTGAATACCGTTCGGGTACAAAACTGGGATAAAACCATCACAGTGATTCCTACCCATAAATTTCTGGATCACAGTTTTAGAAACTGGCGCGGTATGCAGGAATCGGGCGGCAGGAGAATCATGCGGTCGCTCAATATCGATATATCCAGTATCCGTTTCTTATCGTGGAAAGAGATTCAGCGCCTGAGAACATCACACCTTTTGGAAGAGTATATCGCAAAAAAAATGGATGATGTTAACGCTTATAATTCAATACACCTTAAAGACAGCCGATCCACACTGACCAACGGTCGCTGGCTTACGAATATCGGTACATTCCGGGCTTATATCATTGAATATCTGAGAAAGCATCCTCGCTCAAATAAAAACCTCTTAATGCTTGTCCGTCAGCTTGAACCTACGGAAAGAGGATTACCGTTACAGGTCTATCTGTTTACCGATACCATTGCATGGGCAGAGTACGAAGCAATACAAGCAGATATTTTTGACCATCTTTTAGCCGTTGCCCCTGAGTTTGGTTTGAGAGTTTTTCAGCAGCCATCCGGCTATGATTTTCAACAGCTTACAAAATCATAAAAGGCAAATTGTATTTTAAACGGATATTGATTTATTTCCAGAGTCATTTAAATCAATGTTCTTCAGATGAATAAATTCCTGCCCTTTTTTTTTCTGTTACTGTTTTTTTACTCCTGTTCAGAACATGAAATGTTTGAGTGGGAGAATGGAATATGGGTGGATTTGACTCATGAATATTCTGAAGAAACACTTTTCTGGCCAACATCCGGCACATTTAAAATCGATACAGTTTTTGTCGGTATAACCGATGGCGGGTTCTATTACGAATCGTTTGAATTTTGCACAGCCGAACATGGCGGCACCCATCTCGACGCACCGATTCATTTTTATGAGAACAGAAAAACCGTTCATGAGCTGAGTCTTGATCAGCTTACTGGGAGAGCCGTAGTGATTGATGTGACGGAGCAGGTATCACAGAACAGAGATTACGAATTCCAAATCGCTGATATTGAAAATTGGGAAACAGAATTCGGTGAAATTCCCGACGGATCCATTTTACTGTTTAACACAGGCATGGGAGCGTACTGGCCCGATGCAGAAGCTTATCTTGGTACAGATAAACGAGGCGAAGCCGGAGTTGCGGAGTTGAGTTTCCCGGGGATTCACCCTGATACTGCTAAATGGCTGGTTGAAAACAGATCGATTAAAGCAGTTGGCCTTGATACACCCTCACTCGACTTTGGGCAGTCTCAGTTGTTTGAAAGCCATCAAATTTTGTTTGAACAGAATATTCCCGGTTTCGAAAATGTAGCGAATCTTCATTTACTGCCTCCGGTTGGCGCCTACATTGTTGCCTTGCCTATGAAAATAAAAGATGGTAGCGGTGCTCCACTTCGTATCGTTGCACACATAAAAACATTATAACAGCAAGAAATTTTGGGCGATTCAATAATTTGATGTTTCGGGCTTGCAACTTCCGTCAAATCCAGGCGTACAGCTAATTGATTGCAGCATGCATATTCTCATGCTACTTTCGAAATTGAATACGTATATCATCAACAATTAAGCATATGAATATTGCGAATGTTCACTTCATAAAGCTTGCTCTTCTTTTCACATTCTCTTTTGTACTCTTTGATGGTACAATGGCCAGGCAGGCTTCAGTAAACATTGTTATGCCGGTAACGGAAAATGTGATGGACGATCCGTACAGATCTGAATTTTTCCAGGTAGATAGCTCTCCAAAAATTTCTGTAAAAACCATAAACGGCAACGTAGATGTGTACCGAAACAGTGCCATAAACGGAGTGCAGGTAGATCTGTATGTTGAACGTAGTTTTTCATTATGGTCGGGTACAAGAAATCTTGATAACTACAGAATTATCATTCAGAAAAGGGGTAATCACATTATCGCCTCGGTTGAAGACAGAAGTCGTGGCGGATCAGCACGCAGAAGTGGGGATATTCAGTTCCATTTTGTAGTTCAGGTACCGGCGGATGCCTCCACCGACTTGAGGACAATCAATGGCAATATTGAGCTTGATGGTGTTAAGGGTACCCATTTCCTGCAAAATCAGAACGGTGAAATTTTTGTGAATAATTCGGGTGGTGAAATACGGGTATTATCAGCCACGGGGAGCTTGAAATTGAATTATCTGCAGGGAAGTATTTTTGCTAAAACGGTTACAGGAGAGATCAATATAGCTGATAATGAGGGAGAAGTAAGGGTGAGGTCAACATCAGGTAGCATCTCTGTTGAACGAATGAATGGAAATCTTGCAGCGGCCACAACAAGCGGCAATATTGTTTCAGATTTTACAGATGTAACAACCGGCATCTATCTTGAAACGGTGAGCGGTAACGTGAACCTGACCATTCCAGCTGATAATGGCTATGATATTAAAGGAAAAGCACTGCAATTTGATATTTCAGGTATTCAACAGGCATCCATTACAAGGCAATCCAGAGGTATGAATGAACGCAATATTGTACTTCGTGATGGTGACATACCTGTTCAGATGTCAACTGTATCCGGTACAATTCGGGTTTTAGAAAAACATTAACAGAAGAATCAGTGAACCGATACTCACTAATCATTTTTTGGGTAATACTGTATGCATTATCTGTAAGTGTACAGGCGCAAGACAGTTTCTTTCAACTTTCGGATGATCTGGAACTGCTCACGCCTGATGCAATGCAAAATGAGGACAGTATTATCTTTTTACAGGATCGCTGGAAGTTTAAAGCGGGTGATGAACCGGAACGGGCAGCGAAGCAATATGATGACAGTGATTGGGTGACAATCAGTACAAATTTAATTGAAGCCGATCTCTCATTTCTGGACTTTGAAGGCATTGGGTGGTTCAGAAAAGATTTTAAAGTAGATGAAGAACTTACCGGTAAACCCATTGCACTTATAATTGACAGGCATCTTGGGGCATCAGAAATATATCTGAATGGAGAAAAAATCTATGAACTGGGTGAATTCTCAACAGAACCCACACAGGTTATAAGCTACAGCAGTAAAAAACCTGTGCCCATTGTTTTCAATGGCGATGAAATTCAAACAATGGCAGTACGATTTATAAACCCCGACTATGCAATGACGGGCCGCCTGATGGGGTACAATGGATTTCGATTTTTACTGGGCGACTGGTCGGTACATCAAAACCAGAATCTGAACTTTCTTACACAATGGACAGGCAGTAACATGTTCTACATTGGGCTTTTGTTGGCATTTTCAGTGATTCATTTACTGCTATATCTGTTCTATCCCGGTGAAAAAAGAAATCTCTATTTTGCACTCTTTGTAGCCATTTTAGGAATATTTACCTATTTAATCTACAGGGCTGAACTTGCTGAAAATACAGTCGATACGCTCTTTTTTATCCGCTCATTGGTAGTGAGTGAAGTTCTGGTTCTGACATTTGCTGTTCGCTTTACTCACAGTATCGATAAATCGTTCAATGCAGTTTATTCTAATGCTCTTGTGGTATTTGGTTTGATTGTAAGTGTTCTGATTTGGAATCTTCCAGAACAGCTTATCTGGCTGAGGGAGCTTGCAGTCATCATTTTTATTGTTGAAATATTACGGTCGCTTCTGGTAATGTTCTACAGAAATCGTGGGGATGCATGGGTTTTGGGAACCGGAGTTCTCATATTTATAGCAGCCATTCTCTATGCTGTTCTGATTAATTTCAACTTCTTAACTGGCAGCATTCAAGCTGCAAATATGGCCGGATCCGGTGCACTGGTGCTATCCATGTCCATATTTCTCTCGAGAAACGTTGCTCAAACTCAGAAAAATCTTCAGACAAAATTATCAGAAGTTAAAATCTTATCAGAAAAAGCAATTGAGCAGGAGAGATTAACCAAAGAGCGTGAAATCGAAAAACGACTTTTGCAGGCTGAAAACGATCGTAAAACAAGTGAACTTGAAGAGGCAAGAGCATTACAGCTATCCATGCTCCCGAAAGAGATGCCAAAACTACCGGGATGTGATATGGCAGTATATATGAAGACAGCGACTGAAGTTGGTGGTGATTACTACGATTACAGTGTTTCAAAAGATGGTACACTTGTTCTGGCATTGGGTGATGCAACCGGCCATGGTATGAAAGCGGGAATAATGGTGGCAGCTGCAAAAAGTTATTTTCATTCACTTGTTCATCAAAGTACGGGAAGTACGCTGCTTAAACGTATGTCGAGAGGTCTTTACAATATGAATATGCGCATGATGTATATGGGTATGATGCTTGTACAGGTGAAAAACAACCGCCTTGATATCGCTACAGCAGGTATGCCACCTGCACTTTTGTACAGAAATAAAATGAATAAAATTGAGAAAATTACCCTGAAAGCTCTGCCTCTCGGCAGCAGTGTTGAGTACCCTTATAAAAGCAAAAGCCTGGATTTGGAAAGCGGTGATATGCTTTTGATGATGAGTGACGGTCTTACAGAGCTTTTTAACCCCGAAAGGGAAATGCTTGGCACGAAGCCGGTTGAGGAAGTTTTAAAAAATTCAGGACATGAATCGGCGGAAAAAGTAATAGATAACCTAAAAGATCTGATTCACACTTGGCTAAACGGCTCTGAACCGCAAGACGATATTACTCTGCTTGTTTTCAGGTGTAATCAAAATTTATCCGAATCAAAATAATTGACTGTTAAACGCAACAGTTTAAACGGCGAATCGTACTCTTTTAAAAAGTGAAACCATGAGAAAGCTTACAGTATTTCTTCCCATTTTATTGCTCATTCCACTCTTAGCATTTTCACAGCAAACTGATGATGACGATCCCTTTAAACGAGACCCTTTTTTCACCAAATCTATAGATGAACTTCTTGGACTTTCTCAGCCGGATGAAGAGACAGAGCAGGCGAGATCAAGTGATAACGGTAACAGGGCCATCCGCCGATTATCAGTGTCCGGTTTGGATCTGGGCGGCAGCTTTGAAGCCGGTCCGTTTTTTAGCAACGCGCTATACAGCCAATATCCGAATCTTCCTGCTGTTCATTTTAACCGGGTAAATGGCTTGTTCATCGGTATAAAACAGGAACGTATGCAGTGGCACAGGCGAAGCTCGTTTTTAGATATTCCACAAGTTCATCTGCACGGTTTAATTGGATGGGGAACAGCCTCAAAGAACTGGGAGTATGCAATTGGTTTGGAGAAAATGTTTGGCCGTAATAATCGATTTATGGTCGGTTTTGAATACCACAATGCAACAGCAACGGAAGATTATCAAAGATCCGGCCTTGTAGAAACATCGGTTACTTCATTCCTTGCAGGATACGATTACCTCGACTATTACAACATGGAAGGTATTGGAATATACTCAGTGTACCGAACAAACAAATGGATTGAAGCGGCCGCAACCTACAACAGGTCAACATTTTCGTCACTTGAACAGAATACAGCATACTCACTATTTGGCTATGCACGAACCTACCGGTTAAATCCTGCAATTGATCGATCTGCAGATTCTATTGATCTTGATATTTATGGGCTAACATTGGCGCTGAACCCGAGAAATGTGCTCATTTCCAACTACTTCACAATATCCGGAACAGTAACTGCAGAACTGGCAGATAACAGTGCCAGTGATGAAGAGTACAGGTACAACAAGTTTAAATCAGAAGTAAAAATGTTTTATAACTTTGAACCCGGCTCTGTATTAAGGTGGAGAGTACAGGCCGGAAGTATTACCGGCAATGCACCCGATTTCAAACAGTTTTATCTTGGCGGAATAGGTACACTACGGGGTTCACCCTATAAAGTATTTTCCGGTAATAGAATGTTGCTGAGCAACCTTGAAGTTCAGTTTGGTCGCCCTTCGAACCGCATTGGTGAGTGGATACGGGATTACAACCTGCACATTCTCTTTTTTGTTGACTCAGGGTGGACAAGTTCTCCGATTTTAAGAGGTAATAACGATTTTGTAATGCATGAAATACAAACCGTAGGTACACCTGTTCGGGGTTTTGGTGATTTTAAATTTGCAGATTTACAGCATGATGCCGGTTTAGGAGTTGGAACGGGAGTATTTCGGCTGGAACTTGCCTGGCCACTCAGAACATTCGATTCTTCACCAACTTTATGGCTTCGATTAAACCCTACATTTTGAAGCTGATTTCCCGAAACAAAAAAGTCCCAGGCCGATCAAAGCCTGAGACTGTTCTTTAGGGCATTTGGCACCTTTCGGTTGCCAAAATTCGTATGTTTAAATATACGAAGAGTTGTGAAATTTGTTGCCTCCCAAAGAGTAAATAAAAGAGTTATTGAGTAAAAAAAAGTTAATCCTCAATAATGTTGAGAACAAACGCACTTCCCATCTTATGCAGAGAAAACGTTATCTTTCACCACATTTTTAATGAAACTCTGTTTGAATGAGCCACTTTTCTATACGTGAATATTTATATCTGGCAGCACTTTTTGGAATAATTTTTTTGCTGGTTTTTATGTCAAGGTCAAACCGGCTCCATGGTGAAAATGCAATTGTGGCAGATATTTCTGTTGATTTACTCCTGCACGAACGTACGGATCTTGAGGGTTTATCAAATGCCCTGTTAGAACTCGGGCTCGATATAAATAAAGAAGAACTGATCTGGGCAGGACAAACTTTGGGTTGGAGATTTTTTCGTCCCGGCAGGTATGAAATTGAGGGATCAACCTCGTACAGTGAATTACTGTCGAAAGCAGCCAGGGGGATGCAGGATCCCGCAAGAGTTACGATTCTTCCGGGAACTGATATTGCTCGATTATCAAGAAGCCTTGGCAACCAGATGCGGGCAGACAGTTCCGATTTTCATCAAATATTTTCTGACAGTTCGGCCATTGCAGTTGAATTTGGATTAACAGGGGGGGGAGTGTTTGCAAGAATGCTCCCGAATACGTATGAAATTTATTGGACATCATCTGCTGAGGGAGCGGTGCGAAGAGTATTGCGAGAGTTTAACGCATTAGTTACTGAAAGATATCAATCAGAAATCGAATCAAATTCACTTTCTCTGGATGAAATATTAACTCTTGCTTCTATTGTTGAGTGGGAGGCTCGGTTTAATGATGAAAAACCGAGAATCAGCGGACTTTATCTAAACAGGCTGGAGCAAAATATGATGCTTCAGGCAGATCCGACAGTTGCTTATGCTCTGGGTGAAAGGCGAAGATTACTCTTTGAAGATTACAGGTTTGAACATCCCTATAATACCTATCTCATACAGGGTCTGCCACCGGGGCCAATTACCAATCCGGATCTTTCTTCCATAAGGGCTGTTTTAAATCCCGAAGAGCACGAATATCTCTTTATGGTTGCTACTCCTGAAGGAACACATCATTTTTCGCGTACGTTTCAGGAACACAGAGAGGCGAGTGAAATCTGGAGGCGATGGATACGCGAACAGCACCGAATTCGCGACGAGCAGCAGAGTGCTGGTTCGAATTAATTGATTTGCTATTGTTCAATTTCTTGAATGGTTTCGGCCTTTCGCTGGCGTGCTTTTTCTGTCATTGCAGTAATAAAAACATTCTGATTTATTTTCTGCCCGTCAAAATGAACCTTCATAATTACTCCCTCAAACTCAGGCAAAGTTTGCAGTGCCTTGTTTGTATATTCGGGATTTCCCGCTGTTTCAAGACTCAAAAACAGGTAAGAGGCAGCATCATAGCCAATCATTGCAAATCGGTCGGGATTTATTCCAAATCTGTTTTCAAAATCCTCATAGAAGAATTGATAAGCATTTTTTTCTGTAAATGGAGAAAAAGGCTGAGAGTAGTAAATTTCAAAGAACCGATGCTGAAAATTGGTTAATGTTGCATCTTCCCAAGGCTCAGTTCCAAGAATAACCAGATCATTTCTCATACTCTCAAGATCATTCAAAAGGAGATTCATCATGGTAGTGGAGGCCTGACCGGAAAACGGAGCGTAAATGGCATCTGAAGGTACATAACCCAATGAATCTGCAAGTTCTTCATCCATTGTGAACACTTCAGTGAACTCTGTAAGATCATATCCGCGAATAGCAAAATTCTCTTCAAAAAAGTAGGTGATATTTGCACCAAGTAGTTCTGCCTCGTTACGAAAAGCAACAGCAGAGGGCTTACCGGGGTCATTTTCTTCAATCATGATTGCAATATCCTGTAATCCAAGCTTTTCTACAGCATAGCGTGCCATCATTTTCCCGTGGGTTTCAAGAGTGGGATTGAATTGAAAAACGTAGTCAAAATCAACGTTCAGATAATCTGAATTTGCCAAAGGCGGGAGCATCGGAATCCTGAGTTCATCTGCAATAGCAGCCATACTTATGGCAGGGTCGGAAAATAAGGGACCGATTACAGCATCAATTTGTTTTGCCTCAACAAGATCTCTGAATGCTGCAGCGGAAGAGTCGGGATGTTCATGCGAGTTTCTGAAAAAGAGTCTTACTTTTTGATCTGTATTTCTGCTGTTAAATTCGTCAGCTGCTATGAGCATCCCAAAATAGAGATTCCTGGGTATGGTAAAATCGGGATCGTTTTCATTAAAAGTGGGTAGAATTACACCGACATTGTAAACTTTACCAATGGGTGCCTCTGGAAAAGGGTGTACAAATGTCTGGATTGGTGATGACGTAATCAGCTCATTCTCAATTCTCTCAATTAAAGCCCGGTTGCTTGTCAGACTTTTAAATCTTTCTACAAGTTCTCGGTATTGTTCTGGTTCCAAATAGGATCGCGATCGGTTCACCAGATCAAAGCGGATAGAAAAATTTTCAAGTTGTTCTAATGTTTCAAACCGTTCTCGTTCACTCAGATAATTCAAAATTTCTACGTAAAATCGACGGGAATCCTGGCTTAAACCGGACAGATTATTGCTTTCTACAACTCTATATAAATTTTCCAGGCTAAGCGCATAATTTCTCAACTCAAAATGCGAAAGAGCCAGTGAATAGAGAGCTTCTTCCCTGATGGCTTCATTTCTGCTTTCTGCGGCCAGATTAAGAAAATTGTTTGCCTCAGTGTACTCTGAAAGTGCGAGCATGCTTTTGCCGGCAAATAAGTATGATCTGTCATCACTGAAGCGTGAAAATAGTTCAGCAGCCTCATCGAATTGTTCATCATGATAGAGTTCCATGGCATCGTCAAAACTCTGTGAAAATGCCGTAGCAGCAAAACAGATACTGAGGGTAAATATGAGTAAAAACTGTTTCATGATATAAATTTCAGATTAGATGGTATCTGATATAGACAAACGGTTCACGTTGGTTCCGTATTACTCCCATTCAATGGTTGCCGGTGGTTTCGAGCTTATATCATAGACAACACGATTTACTCCTCGAACTTCATTAATGATGCGATTGCTTACATCAGCGAGGAAATCGTAGGGGAGGTGGGCCCAGTCTGCAGTCATGCCGTCAACACTGGTTACAGCACGCAATGCAATTGTATATTCGTATGTTCGCTCATCACCCATCACACCGACAGACTGAACAGGTAGCAACACAGCAAGTGCCTGCCATACTTCGTTATACAGATTCTTATCTCTTAATGCCTGAATGAAGATAGCATCTGCTTCACGAAGTAAATCCAGTTTTGAGCGTGATAGGCCGCCTAAAACGCGAATCCCGAGGCCGGGTCCCGGAAACGGGTGTCTTCCGATGAAATTCTCAGGTATGCCAAGTTCCCGCCCAACACGCCGCACTTCATCCTTGAAAAGTTCCCTTACCGGTTCAAGTAATTTCAGGTTCATTTTTGCAGGGAGGCCACCAACATTGTGGTGTGATTTAATGGTTGCTGATGGTCCTTTAAAAGAAACACTCTCAATCACATCCGGATAGAGTGTTCCCTGTGCTAAAAATTTAAACCCTTTTTTGTTAGAAATGGCTTCGTCAAACACATCGATAAATGTGCTGCCAATTATTTTTCGTTTCTCCTCAGGGTCTGATACTCCCTCAAGATTATCCAGGAAAAGTTTTGAGGCATCTACTCCTTCAACAGGCAGTTTCAGGTGTTTTTTGTAAGTTTCGAGTACTTCGTTGTACTCATTCTTTCTAAGGAGCCCGTTATCCACAAAAATACAGAGAAGCTGGTCTCCGATTGCTTTGTGAATCAGTGAAGCTACCACGGTGGAATCGACCCCGCCGGATAGGCCACAGATTACTTTATCATCTCCAACAACTTCCCGGATGGCCTGAATTTCTGTTTCAACGAAAGAAGCGGGAGTCCAGCTACCTGCACAGCCGGATATATCTTTCACAAAATTTTTGAGAATTTCTCCACCTTCATCAGTATGAACAACCTCCGGATGGAACTGTACACCGTATATTGGTTTTTCCGCATGGCGAACTGCGGCAACAGGTGCATTTGATGTGTGAGCAATCACCTTGTATGGGGCAGGAAGGTGCTTAATGTGATCACCGTGACTCATCCAGACTATACTGCCATCAGAAATGTTATTCAATAAATCAGAGTGATCATCTATAATTAGTTTCGCACGTCCGAATTCACGTTTTTCCGCTTTTTCTACAGATCCGTTTGATATGGTATGCGCCAAGGATTGCAGACCGTAACAAATTCCAAGAACAGGTTTCCCCAGCTTTAGATAATCGAGGTTTAATTCGGGTGCACCTAAGTCGTACACACTCTTTGGACCTCCGGATAAAATAATTCCACTTGGAGGAAAGTCAGCGAATTTGTGAACCGGAGTATTGAAGGGATGGATTTCACAGTAAACATTTAATTCCCGAACTCTTCGGGCAATCAGTTGTGTGTATTGAGAGCCAAAATCAAGGATCAGAATCCACTCATCATGATGAGTTTGCATAGATAAAGTAAATTTGAGATAAGCCGGCACCCGGTTTTAGCAAGTGTGCCGGCATTGGGTGAGATAACAATATTCCCGCAATATGTTTGCGGGTGTTAAATTTGAAAAATCAGCCTACAAGATTTTGATACTCATCAACTGAAAGCAGAGAGTCCAGTTCAGAAGTATCAGCGAGTTTGATTTTTACCATCCAGCCGTCACCATAGGGATCGCTGTTTACAAGCTCCGGGTCATCTTCCAGTTTTTCATTAATCTCTGTAATTTCACCGGTTACAGGGCTGAACAATTCAGACACTGTTTTTACTGCTTCAACGGTACCGAATACTTCATCCTGATCAAATTCAGAGCCTTCAGGTTCCAGTTCAACAAAAACAATATCACCAAGTTCACCCTGGGCAAAATCTGTAATACCAACGGTTACGGTGCCATCGCCATTGTCGCGAATCCATTCGTGCTCTTTGGTGTATTTTAAATCATCAGGAAATTTCATACATGTATTTTTAACTGATTTCTGGATTAAATTTAAATGATGTCTCAAGGTACTGTGTGTTGAATTCTCCCTTCATAAAACCGGGATCGTTCATCAGCTGCAGGTGGTAGGGGATTGTTGTTTTAACACCTTCAATAACGAACTCTTCGAGGGCCCGTTTCATCCGCTGAATGGCTTCTTCGCGGGTTGGTGCGCTAACAATTAATTTGGCAATCATTGAGTCGTAGTAGGGGGGAATGGTATAACCGGAGTAGGCATGTGTATCTACCCGTACACTGCGGCCGCCTGGAATATTAAACGTAGTAATTGTTCCGGCAGACGGGCGGAAATTTTTACCCGGGTCTTCGGCATTAATACGGCATTCAATGGCATGACCGCGCATTTTGTACGGTTTGGTTGTGATTTTTCCACCGGATGCCGCAATGATCTGTTCTTTTACAAGATCGGTGAATGTAATCTCTTCAGTTACAGGATGCTCCACCTGAATACGGGTGTTCATCTCCATAAAGTAAAAGTTGAGATCTTTATCTACGATAAATTCTACAGTTCCTGCACCCTCATAGTTGATCGCTTTACCGGCATTTACGGCTGCATTGCCCATTTTATCACGAACCTCGGGTGTCATAACCGGGGAGGGTGCTTCTTCAAGAATTTTCTGATGCCTGCGCTGCAGGGAACACTCTCTTTCACCAAGATGCACCACGTTACCGTGCTGATCTCCCAATATTTGAATTTCGATATGCCGTGGATTTACGATGAATTTTTCAATGTAAACCCCGGGATTTCCAAACGCAGCTTCGGCCTCATTTTTACACGTGCTGTAGGAATTTTTAAAATCCTCTGGTTTATGCACCACTCTCATTCCGCGTCCGCCGCCACCGGCTGTCGCTTTAATTATAACCGGATAGCCAATTTCACCAGCTATTTTTTGTGCGTCCTGCAGGTTATCAACAACACCATCCGAACCCGGAACTACCGGAACAGAATTTTTAATCATGGTTGCTTTAGCCGTAGCTTTATCACCCATAGTACTGATCATTTCAGGCGACGGGCCGATAAATTTTAGAGCATGTTCGCTACAAATCCGGCTAAATTCAGCATTTTCAGCCAGAAAACCGTATCCGGGATGTATGGCTTCGGCATTGGTTATTTCTGCAGCGGAGAGTATAGCAGGGATTTTTAGATAGCTGTCTTTACTTGCCGGGGGGCCAATACAAACAGCTTCATCTGCAAATTTTACATGAAGGCTGTTTTCATCTGCAGTTGAATAGACAGCAACTGTCTTTATGCCCATCTCTTTGCAGGTTCTGATGACTCTGAGAGCAATCTCACCCCTGTTAGCAATCAATATTTTTTTGAACATAAAGAGCTTTAGTCTTTTTTGATGATAAATAGCGGTTGGTCAAATTCAACGGGGGATGCGTTATCCACCAATATTTTTTCAACGGTTCCTGAAAATTCAGCTTCAATCTCATTCATAATCTTCATAGCCTCGATAATGCAGAGGGTCTGTCCTTTTTCAATCCGTTTTCCAACTGTTACAAATGGATCAGAATCGGGCGATGGTGCCTCGTAAAATGTTCCTACAATTGGAGATTTAACAGTATCACCTGCAGGTTTCGCTTCTGGTTTTGCGGCTTCCTGCTTGGATTCCTGAGCAGGTGATGGTGCATGTTGAACAGCAGCTGCTTGTTGTGGCATGGTTGCCTGGTACTGTATAGCAGGGGCTGTTTCAGACTGTTTTTTAACCTTTAACTTAAAATCCCCTTCTTCAATCGAAACTTCATTCACATCACTTTCAGAAATGAGATCAAGTAAATTTTTAATCAGTTTTAAATCCATTTTAAATCGTTAGTTAATTGTGATTGGTTTTCAAAATAACGGGCTTTTTACTGGTTATGATTTTACCCTTTCAATATAATCGCCCGTGCGGGTATCTACGCGTATTTTCTCACCCTGATTGATAAATAGTGGCACCTGAACTACGGCTCCGCCTGAAATGGTTGCCGGTTTACTGCCTCCCTGAGCGGTATCTCCGCGAACGCCGGGATCTGTTTCTATAACCTCTGCTTCCACTTGATCCGGTGGTTCTGCGTAAAGAATTTTTTCATTTTCAACATCAACCACCAGAGTACATACTAAACCATCGGTTACAAATTCGGGTTTTTCTACCCTTGAACGTTCAAGTGGTATCTGTTCGTAGGTTTCCTGATTCATAAAGAAGAACATATCCCCGTCGGAATAGAGAAACTGGAATGGCTGACGTTCAACCCGGACAGATTCCATGTTTTCGCCCGATCGGTAAGTTTTATCAATATTTTTACCGTTTTCTACGCCCTTCAGTTTTGTTCGTACAAACGCAGGGCCTTTTCCCGGTTTAACATGCTGAAATTCTACGATTGTATAGATTTCGCCCTCCAGAATAATATTGAGGCCGTTTCTAAAATCGGATGTGCTAATTTTTCCCATATATTTTTTTGTTCAAATTATGTCAAAATACTACTGATGTTTATAGATAACAACTTGAAGGCGTAAAGATACCGAATTTATAGTTGTCTGTTTAACCGAAGATTGTTCGTGCCAGAATAATGATGATTATAATTGGGCAGATGAATTTTATGAATATTGACCAAAGGGCAGTAAACCATGAATCCCGGATATCTTTGAAGCCATTTTTCATCTCATCAACGGCACTTTGGGTCTTCCAGAAATAACCGATAAAAATACAGATTAACAGACCTCCAAGCGGTAAACCAATTACACTGAATATGTAATCGATGTTGTCGATCAATCCTGTGTTGAAAGAGATGACCATTGAAATCGTTAAAACAAAAAGCCCTACATAAAGGGCAGCTTTTTTTCTGGACACTCCGTGCTCATCGATTACATACGAAGTTGGTACTTCGAGTAATGAAATGGTAGATGTAAGTGCTGCAAGGCTTAACAGGAAGAAGAAAGAAACACCAATAATAAGTCCCAGTAAGCCGCCAATTTGGGCGAAGAGTTCTGGCAGGATCTGAAAGATTAGTGCCGGACCCGCAAGAAAACTGCCATCGGCATCGTAAATTTCTACACCCTGAGCCTGTGCCAGGAATATTGTTGGCATAATTAGAAGCCCGGCGAGAAATGCAATTCCAACATCAGCTAGAGTTACATAACTGGCTGCTTCAACAATGTTCTCTTTCTTACTGAGGTAAGAGCCGTAGGTGATGAGTGCACCCATTCCAAGAGACAAAGAGAAGAATGCCTGGCCAAGTGCAGCAAGAACCAGGTTAGCGTTAACCATTGAGAAATCAGGCATCAAATAGACACGAAGACCTTCGGTGGCACCGGGCTGAAATACGACAAAGGCGGTCATGACAAGCAGTATGAGTATCAGCAGGGGCATCATCAATTTCGTTGCTTTTTCAATCCCATCACTCACACCACCTCGAATAATGCCGATTGTTAAACCCATAAAGAGAAGAGCAAAGATTGCATTTACATAGCCGTTACCAAAATCTCCAAGGAGCTCAGCAGCACCGTCCATGCCGAAATAGGTAAAGATTTCGACAAATACGTGGCTGAAGGTCCAACCTGCGATGATGGTGTAGAAGCTTAAAATCATTACACCGCATAAAACCCCCCAAACCCCAACAAGCGGGAAAAATTTGTTATTGGAAAGTGCTCTGAATGCCCCAACAGGATTTTTCTTAGAACTGCGCCCGATGGAAAGTTCAGCGATCATCACCGGTAAACCAATTAAGAGAACACAAATCAGATAAACAATCAAAAAGGCTGCGCCACCATTGGACGCTGTTTCCGTTGGAAATCGCCAGATGTTACCAAGACCCACCGCAGAGCCGGCTGCCGCCAGTATAAATCCAAGTTTTGAGTTCCAGGTGCCCCGTGAAGTAGAAGGATTCGTAGCCAAATTGAACAGGATTTTGAGTTAAAAAGAATGCTCTAAAATATTCCGCGAAAACTAATGTCGCAACTTTCTGAGTAAGATTCCGCCTTGTGAGGGAATATTCATGTTTCCGCTTACAAATTCTATGGCTTGTGTGGATGCGATCTTGTGGTTAGCAATCACTTCCCATGTACCGGTTGGTAGTTTTTGCTCATTATGCTGAAATGCATTTCCATTCAAAACTACAAAATAGTTGTACATATCATTAGTAGATTCGCCATTTATATAGAAGCTAATTAGAAGCGGATCACCGAAATAGTCGAAACAGATCTCTTCGGGTTTGCATTTTCTCAAAGCAGGTGATGATTTACGAATGGCAATCAATCCGCGATAATATTCATACAGCTCGCGGTTTACGGTAAGGTCGTCGAAGTTAAGCCAGTTCGTTAGATTATTTTTCTGATAACTGTTATGATCCATTTTCCCTTCATCGGGGTCTCCGTATGGAGATTTTGCAATCACTTTTGATCGGGCAAATTCCTGGCCTGCGTGGATCATGGTAATTCCCTGTGCGGTAAAAAGGCTTAAGGCAGCAAACCGTGATAGTTTTAACTGAATATTGTTCATCTTAACATGCTCATCGCGGTTTGCAACCGGCTGATCGTGCTGCTCAGGGTTAAGGCCAATGCGTATAAAATCACCCAGCGTGTAACCGTCGTGGCTTTCAAGGTAATTTACACTGTGATCGGATGATTGATACAACCCGCCTTCACCATGATTCAATGTTCCTTTAAAAATATTTTCGAGACGCTGCCGGCGGGTTTCATGCTGCCACTCCGAGAAGATAAATCCACGGTCGTGAAGTGGGTCAGATCCCTTTATGCTGTTTCTGATGCGATCGTTCCAGGATGCCCAATCGTGATCGGAAAACGTATGCGGCGAATAATACCCGCCCCATGGCTCAGCAATTAAAACTGCATTCGGATACTTTTTGTGAATGGCTTTTTTAATTTCAACCCATGTTTTTTTATCAAGCAGAGCGGCGAGATCAAACCGAAACCCGTCAATTTTATACTCCTCCATCCAGTAGAGAAGCGAGTCTATGATCATCTTCCGGGCTATCGGGTTTTCCGACTGAAATTCATTTCCAGTTCCGCTTCGGTTCAACAATCGGCCTTTTGTATCTTTTCGGAGATATACATCCGGCATGATGTGGGGCAGCGGATTCATATCAAAAAGGGAGGTGTGGTTGTACACAACATCCATTAAAACAGTGATACCGTCTCTGTGAAGTTCTTTCACAACGGTTTTCAATTCATCAACTGCAGCCGTTGTCTTTCCTGAGTAACGATTACTGTAATCAGAGGCGAAAGAGCTTTCAGGTGCAAAGAAAAATGAAGTCATATATCCCCAGTAGTTGGAGGCATAGACATTCCAGGTGTTGTGAAATCCTTCTTCTGTTATAACACCAAAAGGAGGTTCGATGGGAGAGTACTTTTGAAGAGGAAGAAACTCAACACAGTTAACTCCCAGCTTTTTGAGGTGATTAATACCACCTCTTTGATCGCGATCCACAAATTTCTGATAGCAGGCAAGACCCGATGCACCCGATGTACGGTGAGCCGCCATGTCTTTTAAGTGAGTTTCATAGATCACCAGATCTCGCGGATCATCCGGGAAGCAGTGCCCAATTCCTTCCCAGTTGTACGTATGTTCAAAAATGTAAGTACGGGCTTCCTGGCGATAATTATTCTTAACCGTTACATGTTTGCTGTACGGATCGGCAAAAATCTCATCAACGTAGGGTGATTTAGGTTTGTCCTTATCACTGAATGTAGCCTTGTAGCCATACCACTTGCCTTCAAGATTTTCACTGATGGTGAGATCCCAGTACCCCTTGGAATCCTTTTTCATCTCGATATGGCGGCCGTTTTTTGCATCATAATGATCAAAGATAACACACTGTACAGTGCGGGCCTTTGGGCAATAAAATCTGAATGAGGTGGAATTATCAGATAAGCTGCAACCCATCCGTGCTTCTGTAACTACTTGCTTCATTGAATGTATCAGGTTATAGGGCTGCCGGGTTCTGCGGAGGTTTCAACGAATGTAAATGAGCCGTCTTCATCTTCAGCCATCAGAATCATTCCGTTGCTTTCAATACCCATCATTTTTTTAGGGGCCAGATTGGCTACTACACAAACACGCTGGCCGGTTATATCTTCTGGTGAGAACGATTCTGCGATACCCGAAAGTATGGTGCGTTCTTCAAAGCCAAGGTCAACGGTAATTTTCAGCAGTTTTTTTGATTTTTTAACTTTTTCAGCGGATAAGATTATACCTGCACGAAGGTCAAGCGCGGCAAAATTTCCAAAATCAGAGACTGGTTTTAGGGGCTCGTAGTTTTTTTCTGTACTCAATTCGGCTTCTTTTTGCTTTAGTTTTTCAACCTGTTCTTCTACTACAGAATCTTCAATTTTTGCAAAGAGAATTTCTCCTTCACCAATAATTTGTCCTGTAGCTATAAGATGATCATTTACACTGTCCCAGTCGGTTTGATCGGGAATGCCAAGCTGTTTTCTGAGAGTGCTCATTTTGCCGGGCAGAACCGGTTGAAAGATCACCGATAGTGCGGCACAAATTTGCAGACAAACGTAGAGCGTATTTCCGCAGGCTTCAGGATTTTCTTTTCGTGTTTTCCACGGTTCGGTTTCGGTAAAATATCGATTCCCAATTCTGGCAAGATGCATCGTTTCGCTGATTGCTTCGCGGAATTTAAAGGAATTGTACGCCTCTTCTATCTTGCTCTTTTGAACAGTGATCTCTTTGAGAGCTTTAAGATCGGTTTCTGTAGCATTACTTAAAGTTGGAACAACACCATCAAAAAAACGATGGGTAAAGCTCGTTGTCCGGAACACAAAGTTTCCAAGGATATCCGCCAGTTCGCTGTTTACACGGCTTTGAAAATCTTTCCAGGAGAAGTCAGAATCCTTTGCTTCGGGTAGTGTTGTTCCCAGTACATAACGGAGCAGGTCGGGTTCGAAATCATCCAGATATTCATGCAGCCAGACTGCCCAGCCTTTTGATGTAGAGAGTTTACGGCCTTCAAGGTTCAGAAATTCGTTTGCCGGTACATTTTCCGGTAACACATAATCCCCGTGCTGTTTTAACGTTGCGGGAAACATGATGCAATGAAACACAATATTATCTTTACCAATGAAATGAATAAGGCTGGTTTCCTCATCCTGCCACCATGTTTTCCACTCTTCGGGGTTACCAATCTCTGCTGCCCACTCTTTCGTGGCTGATATGTAACCAATGGGTGCATCAAACCAGACATAGAGCACCTTTCCGTCGTTGTCTGGCAGTGGCACGGGCACCCCCCAGCTAAGGTCGCGGGTTACAGCCCGGTCTCCCAGGCCTGCATCGAGCCAGCTTTTGCACTGGCCAACAACATTGGTTTTCCAGTTCCTGCGCGATTCTATCCACTCTTCGAGCCACGGCTGGAAATCACCAAGCGGCAGAAACCAGTGCTCGGTTTCTCTTATAATGGGTTTGTTGCCGGTGATGGCACTTACCGGATCGATCAGATCAGTAGGAGAGAGTGAAGTACCACATTTTTCACACTGATCGCCATAAGCCTCCGGATGTGCGCAGCTTGGACAAGTTCCTTTCACATATCGGTCGGGCAGAAACATATCCGCTTCTTCATCATAAAGCTGTTCCTGCTTTCTCTTAGCGAAAACCCCTTGTTCGTAAAGTTTCAGGAAAATATCCTGAGAAGTTTTTTTGTGGGTATCCGAACTGGTTCTTCCGTAATAGTCGAATGCAATTCCAAAACGTTCGAAAACTTCCTTATTTGCAAAATGATAGCGATCCACGATTTCCTGAGGTGAAACACCCTCTTTTTCCGCGGCAATGGTTATGGGTACGCCGTGTTCATCAGAACCGCATATATGGATAATATCTTTTCTTTTCAGGCGCTGAAATCTTGTATAGAGATCAGCAGGGAGGTAAGCTCCGGCAAGGTGCCCAAGGTGAATGGGCCCGTTTGCATAGGGAAGAGCAGATGTCACTAAAATTCTTTTCGACATATAAAGTTTGTGTCCGGTTTAAAAAGCGGGCTGAAAATAAATTCGAGACGCCAAAATTACCAATTAAGCAGACAAGTTGCTGAGTGAGTTTCTGAATAGATCAGGTTGAACGAAAAATATCATAAAAGGCATACAGGGCCACACCTGCTGCAACCGATACGTTCAGTGAGTGTTTCATCCCGAACTGAGGAATTTCGATTGACAGATCTGTCATCTCAAGTATGTTATGATCTACCCCGGTTACTTCATTTCCCAAAACCAGGCAAACGGGAGAACCATCGCTTTTAAATTCATGGAGGGGTATGCTTTTGTCGGTTTGTTCAAGCGATGCAATCACATATCCTGCTTTTTTTAGCTTACGGATCGCATCATTGATATCAGTAATCTGTTTCCAGGTTACATGCTCTTCAGCCCCGATTGCGGTTTTGGTTATTTCAGCACGTGGTGGTGTTGGTGTAAACCCTGAAAGCCAAAGCTCCTTTATGCCGAATGCATCCGCATTACGAAAAGCAGCTCCCACATTATACAGGCTGCGGATATCGTGCAACCACAGGATAAAATGATTTTGAAGGGGTGATACCCTTTCCTGGTTTCTCTGAAGAATCTGTTTTGTGCTAAGTTTTTTCAATATGTAGGTGGTAAAACGTTAAATCTGTAAATTTTTCGATTCTATGGGGAGATTCACACATGGCATAGACATTGGAAAATAAGTGTTCTGTATCGAACTGTATAGTGTACAACGAATTCCTCTCAAAAAAATAGTTGTCATTTCCTTATCATACTTTAATGAGATAGTTGTAAACAGCCAATACACCTCTGAATCATGATCAATTTTCGGGAAAACTGCTTCGCACTAACCCTATTTAGCGTACTCTTATTTGCCGGGGCCTGTCAAAAAGATTACCACACAGTTTACTTCAACAGCAACCACGAAGTATCAGGGCAAATGTTTGCCCTTGAGGATATTACACCCGGACTACCAACCAACTGGGATGAGTACAATTATGTGGTTCTCGAGTTTATGATCACCACCCCGCAGCGGTTTAATGTCGGTTTCACCACCGATTACGGGTACAACGAATTGAGGATTATGAGTTACGTGCCCAACGGATGGAATAAACTGGCTATTCCTCTGCGGTTTTACCGGGAACCGCCCGCAGCCTGGCACGATCTGGCCGGCATGTACAATCAGCCCCGTCATACCGGATGGGTGAACCTGGGAGGCGGTGACAGAGGCCCGCTGAC